>JAFYRQ010000054.1 GCA_017546885.1 Alphaproteobacteria bacterium | reverse complement strand
GAGCGTATTCTTTCTTCAAAGTCGAATTTATCAATTATTCGATAAGTTTTCTGAATGTAATCATAGATGAGGTAAAAATCTTCATCTTGCCCTAAAACGATGCTTGCAGTTTCTTCATCTTCAAAAATACTGATATTAAAATCGACTAAATCAGGAAAAAACATCGTTTCGGTAGCAACTCCGAAAATGGTATTACCGTCGCAAGACAAACCATTATATTTTTTCAACAGTTCGGCAAAATCTACTGGAATGTTCGGGATATTATTTCTACGAAGTTTAACGTTTGCCACGGTAATTTGCATATCCGTACAAGGATTGTTTTTGCCGACTTCATCATTTTCTGCCAAAATACTAATCAGTTTATCAAAACTCATTTTTCAATACTTTCTTGTTGTGCCTGTGCCATAGCCACAGTTCTGTCAACTTTTACATAACCTTTTTGCCGTTCTAAATCTCGTTCTTTACGTTGTTCGTCAACAATTCTGAAATCTTCACCAAAAGCAATCATACAACAAACACCCGGACCGGGCTCCATACGAGCGATAACATCATCTCCGCTCGGAGGAGTATATTCTCCCCACTTGTGGCGATGTTGCATAAAATTACGAAAAGTTGTGTCATAATTATGCATAGCTCCGTGTGCACCTTCTAATTTTTGGTGCTTAAGCGGTTTTGTTGTTTTTTTCTGCATAATTTCTTCAAGTGTTCCGCACCCCATAATGCACATATTGTCATATTCGTTAATATCGCTCAGAGGTCGTCCCTGTTCAGTTAAAACACGACAATCTTTTACATTTATAATATGGTGCAAATTAACGGCGGTTTGATCTTTCCATTCCGGGTGTTTAGCTAAAAATCCCGTCATATCGGTATTTCCGCGTTTCATTTGATTAATCAGTTCTTGTACATAATCTTTACGAGCTCCGGGAACTTTCATCATTATATCATAAAATTCCGGATGTTCATTAATAAAACGGATGGTATTTCTTTGTTTAGCACTTGTTGTCAAAGGTTTTTGAGTGCGAAAATCTCTAACTACATTTCCGTTTTCATCCATCTGCGGAAAAATCTTGGCAAAAGAAGTAGATTGTCCGGCGCTGCAATGATTGAACAATAAATGTCTGAAGTCGTTTAAATTCATTTCCGGCAATATCTCAGGGGGAACACCTGCATTTGCCATTCCTTTAATTATTCTTTTTTCTATAGATGCAAATTCCGGAAATTGTTTCATAACATTCCACAGGCTGGAGTGTTCAAGATTATATTCTTCGGGAGATCGAGGTGTTCTTCCGTATTCTGTCGGATTGTTAACAATCTTGCTATAATTTTCCGAATATCCGCCTCGCGGACGTTCAACGGTTCCGTTAAAAGCAATACGAGCTATTTCGCTTCGTTCGTCTTTGACAACTTCGTGATATATAGCCAATGACATGCCGTTAGCTTCGGCATAAGCTTTCAACTTATCTTCATCTTCTTTACTGTAAGACGCTCTGTATGCGGCCCATAGCTTATCTAAATTTTGATAAACTTCGTCTTGTGTTGAAGTAAATTCTTCTTTGCTGATTTTAGGAGTTTGCGGCTGATCTTTATTAGCCAAATTTTTTCGCATCGAGTTAATGCGATTGCCCACAGAATGACGTCTGCCATCGCCACGTCCCATACCGCTGCGATTAGGCATTTTATCATATTTATCTACATTCGCATCCATCGTGCTTCACCTCATGATATATTATACACTATTTTTTTGTCTATCTGCAATAAAAAACTCACTTTAAATCAAAAATATTAAATCTTATATCTATATATGAAGTTCAAATAAGGAGAAATGGTATGGTAGAGCAAAACGTTTGGAAAAAAGTCGGCTTTTGGCGACTATGTATAGGAATTATAATGATTATCGTCGGTTTTGCGGTATGGATGAATCCGATTGCAAGTCTGATTGCCTTGGCATTATACGCAGGAATAGCTTTCATAATTGCCGGAGTAGGGTATATTGTCAGTTCATTTTCTTTTCAATCCGGTTGGGAGCTTTTAGTTGGCTTATTAGATATCTTTGTCGGAATAATTCTTGTTTCTAATCTTGGTGTAACAATCGTAAGTTTACCGATAATTTTTGCTTTATGGTGTTTGGCGGTCGGTATAATTCAGATAGTAACATCGTTTAAGATTAAAAAACTGGATTTGCCATGGGGTTGGAGTTTTCTGATGGGATTGTTAGGAATTATATTTGCATTTATGATTTTAGGACATCCTGTTGTAGGCGCATTGACCATCACTACTGTTATCGGTCTTTATATTGTTATATACGGAGCAATCTCCGTAGCCGAATCTTTTTACTTACCGAAAGAATAAATATATAAAAAAAAGGAGGTTTTTAACCTCCTTTTTGTTGTTTATATGAGTTTACCAAGCATAGTTTACACCGGCACCAAGAGATGTAGCTTCATAGTCTGAGCCAAATGTATAATTAGCCCAACCGTATGCTGACCAGTTGTCATTGAAACCATAGTTTCCGCCGATTTCAATTCTTCCCAAGGTTTTGTCTTCAATCGTGTCAACTTTGCCGATTTCGGTGATATTTATTTCATCCCCGTCAACTAAAGTTTGAACAACACTCGGTTTAACATAAACACTTGCAGTTCCGTTATCGGTATAAACAGCCTTACTCAGTTTTAATCCGGCTTCCAATTCAACTTGTTTCAAATCGCCGTATTCTACGGTTTTGCCATAGTCGTCGCTTGCATCATCGTAGCTGATTTGTGAGTAGAATACACCTAAACTCGGAGTTATATAAACTGTTTTGTTCAAAGCATGACTATAACCGATTTCTGCGCTTCCGCCAAACTCAAGACCGTCGGTATCTGCTGATACTCCGTCATCGGTTTTGATTTCGGCATTTTGCATACCGCCATATAAGGTCGCGAAAGCATACCAGTTGTTGTTGTCATAACGATAATATAAACCGGCTAAATAACTGTCGATATCCAGTTCTGAACCGAGTTTAGCGAAATATTTATCACCTTTACCGTCCATTTCGTAGTTACCTTGACGGTAAGATACGAAAATACCGAGTTTGTTATTCAAGTCTTTTTGAATATCGGCACCTGCTTCGATACCCCATACTTTAGCATCAATTTCAACCGGAGCTTCAATTGTTAAGCCGTTGTAGGTCGTATCTACCCATACATTATGGAAAGGTTCACCATCCCAATTCGGATCATAGAAACCGCAACCTGGGCAGTATATGTAACTATTACCGACTTTTCTCATGATATTATAAATCATTCCGCTAGTTTGAGCTAATCCCGCAGAAGGCAAAGCCTCCATTGCAATAACCTCAGGTTCTACTTGTATAGGTCCTAAAGGTTTTGGGCTAGGTTCCTGATTAGGATAACAGTCTTCTTCATAGTCATTGATATTTTCACCCATTGCCAAGCCCCAAGTTTTTGCTGTTTCATCATAATCTACATACCACTTATAAGGGCTTCCTACGGTACGGAAAATCTTAAATGATTCCGCACTACCTGTTGTATCGTTTAAAGCAGTTGCAAAAACAATACTTTCTTCTCCGCGAACATCTTTATAATTTACAATATTCGCAATAACTTGTGTTGTACCGATAACTTGTCCGCCGATTTCTAACTGTCCTGTTTTAGAGTTTACGGCATCAACATTAAGACGTAAATACGGATTATTTTGAGCAATATAATCATTAACAATTTCAATATGAGCATTTTTACCCAATACCATTTGAGTTGTATCTAAAGTTAAATTGTAAACATTTTTAACTTTGCTATTAAATATTACACTGTTTACAATACATTGCGGACAAACATCGCCATAGATGTTAACATTGTATCCATAGCCGTCTTTAATTGGAGCTTCGTCATTCCAATCGTAGAAACCACCATCGATTTCATCGTCAAAAATATATCCGCCGCCGTTTGTTACTTCAAAATTGAGAGCAGAAGTGCCGTTACCATCATAGTTGTTAACCCAAATAGCATTGTTAACTATTG
>JAFYRQ010000053.1 GCA_017546885.1 Alphaproteobacteria bacterium | reverse complement strand
TTTGTTCAAAAATCTAATTTCTCAAGTTTTTCAAAATTTGAGGATAACGCAGTGCAAGTAGCTCTTGAAAGCGGATATGTTCATCATGGCGACCATATTATCATAACCGGTGGTTTCCCGATAGGATTTAAAGGGCGTACCAATATGTTACACACGGTGTATATCGACTAAAAGGAGAATTTTATGAAAAAAATATTTACTTTTGCTACTTTGTTAAGTCTTATGACTTTTAATGCAAATGCCTTAATTTTAGATCCTTATGTAGGACTTGATTATAATTATAACAAAATGAATTTTGGTCATAAAACAGAAGATTTATATGCTGATAACTATAATTCGGCGGGAGTTGTTGCCGGTGTAAAATTATTAAGCATGCTTTCTGTTGAAGGATTTTATCAAAAATCTGCTGAAAAAGACAATTCTACCAAAAACTATTTTGTCGATGGTGATAAAGTAAAAACCAAAATGCAATTAGAAACTTATGGTGTTGATTTAGTCAGTGATATGTTAAATCTCGGTGTGGTAGAAGTTTTGTCTTCTATCGGTTACGGATATTACGATGCCAACATATCAAGATTTGTTACCGTTAACGGAGAAACAGGACACAAAAGCTACAACGAAGAAGGTAACGGATTACGTTTCGGATTAGGAGCACAAATAAACCCTACCCCGTCAATCGGTATAAGAGCAATGTTACGTTATACCATTACCGACATGGAAACAGTTAAAAATATGAAGGAATTTACCGTAGGTTTACGTTATTACTTCTAAAAAAAAGACAAACAAAAAAAACCCGAGAAATTTCTCGGGTTTCTTCTTTATAAGAAAACTTATTCTTTGTTGAAATTGTTTTCTTGTTTCTTAGCTTCGTCATCTGTACGAGCAACGTTAACCAAAATTTCTTGGCTAACTTCAGGGTGAAGATTGATGCTTACTTTGTAAACACCCAAATCTTTAATCGGACGTTCCAAAGAAATGAAACGACGTTCGATAGATTTTCCGGCTTCTTTCATAGCAGCAGCAATATCACGAATGCTAACAGAACCGTAAAGTTGTCCTGTTTCAGCAGCTTGACGAATCAATACAACTTTGAAACCTTGTAAATCAGCAGCTTGAGCTGTTGCATTTTCAAACAAAGCTTTGTTATGAGCTTCCAATTCAGCTTTTTGTTTTTCATAAACAGCTAAATTAGCTTCAGTTGCACGAAGAGCCTTTTTAGTAGGCAAAAGGTAGTTGCGGGCATAACCGTTTTTAACATTAACTTTATCGCCCATTTTACCCAATTTGTTTACATGTTCTAAAAGAATAACTTCCATCTCTATTCTCCTTAATCAGCAACAAACGGAAGAAGAGCAATGTAGCGAGCGCGTTTGATGGCACGAGCCAATTCTCTTTGCTTCTTTGCAGAAACGTTAGTAATACGACTTGGGATGATTTTGCCTTTTTCTGAAATGTAACGGCTCAAGAGTTTAACGTCTTTATAATCAATTGCCATTGCATCTTCACCTGAAAACGGGCAACCTTTTTTCTTTTTAAAGAAAGATTGTTTATTATTCATCATGGTCTATTACTCCGCATCTTCAACTGTTTCTTTGTCTTCAGAAGATGAAAATCCTTCACAGAACTCATCAACTCTCAAAGTCATATAACGAATGATATCTTCGTTGAAACGCATAACACGTTCATATTCAGCAATAGCATTAGCCGGAGCTGAAATATTCATCAATACATAATGACCTTTGCGGTTTTTCTTGATACGATAAGCTAAAGTCTTAAGACCCCAGTTATCAACTCTAACAACCTCGCCACCTTCTTTTTTAATAACTTCTGACAAATCAGAAACAATGTTATTAACTTGAGATGCACCGAGATCTTGACGTGCAATCAGCACGCTTTCATATTTTTGCATAAATAAATCTCCTTATGGATTCTCAACAAAAACCCTTGTTTTACAAGGGCGGTTAAATGTATAGCCGGTATTTTTCCGGCAAGGGACGTGCCTAATATACTCTAAAACTTTATTTTGGCAAGCTTTTTTTAATAATTTTATATTAGATTGTTGCAAAATGGTGTCAAAACATTAAAGATTCGAAACAATGTTTCAAAGGATTACGGATATGAAAATAAAAAATATTATACCTTTATTTGCGGTTTGTGCCTTATTATCGGGATGTGTCGTAACAGAACCCGAACCGTCTTGCGAAGAGGTTGAAGAAGTCGTTATATTAGCAACAACCCCTCAAAACGTTCAATCGAGAATTTTCTTGGTAAATCAAAACACAGGGGAGCTCGCTTGTTGTACCGACACCGAATTCGGCTCTGCGGAAGATTGTGCTTTAGCTTTGGAAAAAGAATGTTTCAAACGAGTTGAAGACATCCCTTACAATATGTCAAAAGATGATATACTAAAAGCAAACACATATCCGACTCGCCGTTGGAGAGATAACGAACATTCTCCAAGGTGGTAAAATGTTATCTCGGGTAAAAACGGTTGCTTTCAACGGATTAGAAATTCTGGATGTTGAACTTCAAGTTCAAATATCATCCGGAATGCCTGCTTTTACAATAGTGGGGTTGCCGGATAAGACCGTTGCCGAGAGCAGAGAAAGAATTAGAGCCGCTTTTTGCTCTTTAGGTATAAAATTACCTCCAAAAAGAATAACCGTAAATTTAGCTCCCGCAGATATACTTAAAGAAGGTTCTCATTATGATTTACCCCTGGCTTTAGGAATATTATCCGGAATGGGAATTATTCCGCAAACAAAACTAAACGAATATATTGTAGTTGGCGAAATAGGTTTGGACGGATTCATCGTAAACGTAAACGGAGTATTACCGACAGCGGTATCTGCAGCAAAGAAAAATATCGGATTAATATGCCCTAAAAAACAAGGGAAAGAAGCTGCTTGGTCAGATTGTAAAAATATTATCCCCGCAGAATCCCTTGAAGAATTGATTAATTTTTTCAAAGGAATCATATCCATAGAAGCGCCGCAAGCTTCCGTATCCGATGAAGAAACCATAAGTCTTGATATGCAAGATGTAAAAGGACAGGAAAGTGCAAAAAGGGCTATGGAAATAGCTGCTGCCGGCGGACATAATATTATTATGGTCGGACCTCCCGGTTCAGGAAAATCTATGCTTGCCTCTCGTTTACCTGGTATTTTACCTCCGATGAACAAAGAAGAAGCGATAGAAACAAGTATGATAGCATCTGTTGCCGGAGAATTATCGGGAGAAGATTTAAAATTTGAACGTCCATTCAGAGCTCCGCATCACAGCGCATCAACACCGGCTTTGGTCGGAGGAGGAAGACCTGCAAGACCGGGTGAGATTTCTTTGGCAAATAACGGTGTTTTATTTTTAGATGAGCTACCGGAATTTGCTCGTCCTACTTTAGAAGCCTTGCGTCAGCCATTGGAAAACAGAAGTATTTCCATATCAAGAGTTAATTCTCATGTAGATTTTCCGGCTAAAATACAACTTGTTGCAGCGATGAATCCTTGTCGTTGCGGATATCTCGGTAATTCGCAAAGAGAATGTACCAGAGCCCCAAAATGTGCTCAAGAATATATGTCAAAAATATCCGGTCCTTTACTGGACAGAATTGATATTCAAATAGAAGTTCCTATGGTCAGTCCATGGGATTTATCTTCCGCACCGACCGGAGAAAGCAGTGCGGAAATAAGAAAAAGAGTTATTGCTGCTCGCAAAATTCAACAAGAACGATTTTTAGAATACGGCAGAAATGATTTATTTACAAATTCTGAACTAAACGGCGATATGCTTGAAAAGGCAGCCGTTATGGATGAAGATGCAAAACAATTATTGATAAATTATGCAAATAGTGTAAAACTTTCAGCGAGAGGATACAATCGAACTTTAAAACTGGCCAGAACAATTGCAGACTTGCAAAATGAAATAAAATTGCATAGAATACACATTGCAGAGGCTTTATCCTTACGTTGGAAAGTATCTGACTATAAAATTTAGGAGATGACAAATAATGTTTAATAGAGTTTCAAAATTTTTATTCTGGACAGTGACAATCAGCGGAATATTATCTTTCGCCGGTCAAGCAAACGCATCTTGCGGATGTCCTGCAAATGTTGAAGATTGCGCTTGTTCTTCATCAAGTCCGAAAGTAGTATATCCTTCGGTACAAAGCGACAACTGTTCAGCTCCGATGCCGGTAGCTGCTCCGGTTGCAGAAGCAAATATTGCTACTCCTCCACCCCCTCCTCCCTGTCAACAGAAAATTTTTGCCCGCCCGGCTCCTAAAAAAGTTGAATATTTGGGATGTGCAGATGAGGAAAAAGAAAATCGCCTTGCTCCGTTGAGCAGAGAAGAAATTGCAGAAATGGGTGAAGTTGTTACCGTAGGTAAAGGATATAAAGTATCTTATGCAGAAACACCAAAGACAGATTCTGAATTTGTAATGTCATCTCGTTCAGAACGTCAAAAGCTTTTTGATGAAGACGGCGGCGAACCCTGTAAAGACGGAAGTATTTTTGGCGGTCGTCCGTGTAAATCAAAAGATAAGGACGGAAGTATTTTTGGTGGCGGACCATGCAAAACATGTAATAAAAACGGCTCAATTTTTGGCGGCGGTCCGTGCAAAACTTGTACAAAGAACGGTTCTATCTTTGGTGGGGAACCATGTAAAACCTGTAAAAAAGCTAAAAAATGCGCTCCTTGTAAAGCAAAACCGGCTCCATGCCCTGTTGCAGCTCATAAACCGGCTTGCGTAAAACAATATGCAATGCAAGAAGTTGTTCGCAACTGTTCTGATTTGGCACCGTTTAGTATGGAATGGGTAGATTTCCGTATCAACAGAGGCGGCGATTCTAAAACATATTCACGC
>JAFYRQ010000052.1 GCA_017546885.1 Alphaproteobacteria bacterium | reverse complement strand
GAACCACTCCGTTGTCTGTAATATATTAATTTATTTTGTATCAACGCATAATGTTCCACATTACTAAAAAAGTCATATGTGTATAAAATATCCTCACCTATAGGAATTAGATTAAACTTTATTTTTTTAGCTAATTCTGCCTTGTATATCTTTGTCCAAAGAGTAAAAACAGATTTATTATGTTCAAGAGCAAAAACTTTGTGAGGTGTATCCATTATTTTAATATCCATTATTTCATCATAATACTGATGTTTTTCTTCCCAATTTTCCTCAACTCGCATAAAACCAAAATCACATACATTTGTATCAGTATCTTTTATCGTTTTATGTGCAATTTCCATACATTGCGGATGAATAAAATCATCACCGTCCAAAAACATTATATATTTTCCGGTTGCTGAATTTAGTCCGGTATTTCTGGCGGAAGAAACTCCTCCGTTTTCTTGATTGATAACCACAAACCTTTCATCATTTTCGGCATATTGTTGTAATATCTCGAGAGAATTGTCCGTACTACCGTCATTTACACATATAGCTTCCCAATTTTTGAAAGTTTGATTTTTCACACTATCCAAACATTTTTCCAGATAGTTTTGAACATTGTAAATAGGGATAATTATACTTATTTCGGGATTTTTCATCACATCAACCTTTCTAATACTAAAACATCGGTTATCAACTTTTAATTGAAAAATACAACGATAAACAGAACTAGTCAACTTTTATTAGAATTATAAAGCAAACACACTTCTAAAGATATAAAATTATAGTGAATAAGCGGTTGACAATTAATGTTTTGTGATATATAAAAAGTCGTTCAGTTCGGTTAGCAGGCGAAAAGGCATGCCTGTTGCCGGTTAAAGCATCCAAATTTTAATAGAAAGGGAAGCAAAATGCCAAAAATGAAAACTAAAAGTTCCGTTAAAAAACGCTTCAGCGTTACAGGAACAGGCAAATTGAAAAGAAATTTTGCCAAAAAGAGACACTGTCTCTTCTGCAAAACACAGAAAATGAAAAGACAAGCTCGCGGTACAACTTTGGTTGATACCAGTGATGTTAAAATCGTTAAACAATTTTTGCCATATTTGTAGGAGGATAGTTAGATGTCTCGTGTTAAAAGAGGTGTAACGGCTCGTGCTCGTCACAAAAAGATTTTTGAAATGGCGAAAGGTTATCGCGGTCGTTCGAAAAATGTATTCAGAGTTGCTATTGAAAAAGTTGAAAAAGGTTTGCAATATGCTTACCGTGACAGACGTGTTAAGAAGAGAAACTTCCGCTCACTCTGGATTCAACGTATTAGTGCTGCAACAAGACTCAACGATATGACATACTCCCGATTTATGAACGGGCTCAACAAAGCAGGTATTGAGCTTGATCGTAAAGTGTTGGCTGATATCGCATTAAAAGAGCCCGAGGCGTTTGCCAAGTTAGTTGCGCAAGCTAAGGACGCTTTGAAATAAGCAATTTTTAAAAATGCAAAAAAAAGAGTCTGCTTGAGCAATCGAGCCAGACTCTTTTTATATTTAAACAACGGGGAAATTTTATGGAAAATTTAGAAGAATTAAAATCCCAGATTTTGCAAAACATCAGTTCTGCAACGGATTTGAAAGCTTTAGACGATATTAGAGTTTCCGTATTAGGTAAAAAAGGTTCTATTACGGAAAAAATGAAAACCTTAGGTGCATTACCGTTAGAAGAAAAAATCGCTACCGGTAAGGCTCTGAACGTTTTGAAATCTGCTATTGAAGCAGCTATTGACGATAAAAAACAAGAACTTGAAACATTGGAACTGAATCAAAAATTGGCAAATGAGAGAATCGATGTAACTTTGCCAATCAGAAACGAAATACAAGGTCGTATTCATCCGGTTTCTAAAATTTATGAAGAGGTTGTTGCCATTTTCGGACAAATGGGATTTGAAGTTGCCGAAGGTCCGGACATCGAAGACCAATTTCATAATTTTAACGCCTTAAATATGCCGGCTAACCACCCTGCTCGTCAAATGCAAGATACTTTTTATGTTGCCAATCCGGACAGTAGCGATTTTGATGATAGCTATGTGGTCAGAACCCATACATCAGGTATCCAAATCAGAACCATGGAATCAAAGAAACCACCAATCAGAATTATTGCTCCGGGACGTACATATCGCAGTGACTATGATGCCACTCATACCCCGATGTTCCATCAGGTTGAAGGACTGGTTATTGATAAGACAACAAATATGGCTCACTTAAAAGGCTGTTTGTACGATTTTGTAAAAGCATTTTTTGAAATTGATGATATAAAAGTTCGTTATCGTCCGTCATATTTCCCGTTTACAGAACCTAGTGCAGAAATGGATATAGGATGCAAAAAAGGAAAAGGAGAACTCAAAATCGGTGAAGGTGATGACTGGTTAGAAATTTTGGGTTGCGGTATGGTTCATCCTAATGTTCTGCGTGCCGGAGGCATTGACCCTGATGAATACCAAGGTTTTGCTTTTGGTGTAGGTATCGACCGTTTAGCAATGCTTAAATATGGTATTCCTGATTTGCGTACATTTTTCGAATCAGATTTACGTTGGTTAAAACATTATGGTTTTGTGCCGCTTGATACATCATCTATGACCGGTGGTTTGAGCAATAACGGAGGATTGTCACGATGAAATTTACATTATCTTGGTTAAAAGATCACTTAGATACAAATGCAAATATTGATGAAATATCTGCACGTTTAACTCAAATCGGTTTGGAAGTTGAAGAAATTTTTAACCCTGCCGCTGCTTTGGAGGGTTTCATTACCGCAAAAGTAGAAAGTTGTGAAATGCATCCGGATTCAGACCATTTGCATTTATTGAGTGTTAATAACGGCAAAGAAAATTTACAAGTTGTTTGCGGTGCACCGAATGTAAAACTCGGAACTATCGGTATTTTTGCTCCGGTCGGTGTTGTTATTCCTTGTTACGGAGAAAAACTCGGAGTTGGCAAAATTCGTGGAATTGAAAGCTTCGGAATGCTTTGTTCCGAAAAAGAATTAGGTATCGGTGATGATCATAACGGTATTATCGAACTTCCTGCGGATACACCTATCGGCATCCCTGCTGCCGAAATATTAAATATCGACCCGGTTATCGAAATAGCCATCACACCTAACCGTGCAGAATGCTTGGGTGTTCGTGGTGTTGCCAGAGATTTGGCAGCTTCAGGTTTGGGAACATTAAAACCTTTAACAATCAATAAAACCCCGGCATCTTTCCCCTGCCCGATTAAAATTGAAGTTAAAGATTTTGATGCATGTCCCGTATATACAGGTCGCTATATTAAAGGAGTTAACAACAAAGCAGAAACTCCTAAATGGATGAAAGACAGACTGTCCGCAATCGGATTACACTCTATTTCGCCATTGGTGGACGTTACAAACTATCTCAATTATGACTTAGCTCGTCCGTTGCACGTTTTTGATGCTGATAAATTATGCGGCAACTTAACCATACGAATGGCAGAGGAAAACGAAGCTTTCACATCATTGGAAGGAAAAGAATATCAACTTGATACTCAAAGTTTGGGAATTTGTGATGAAGAAGGAGTTCAATGCTTGGGCGGTGTAATGGGCGGTTTGTCAAAAGGCTGCTCTGAAGATACGGTAAATGTTTTGCTTGAAAGTGCTACTTTCAAACCGCAATGTATCGCAAGAACCGGTCGTAAATTTCAAATTGAATCAGACTCTCGTTATCGTTATGAACGTTGGGTTGATCCTAATTCAAATATTTTAGGTTCGGATTATGCTACTGCTCTCATTCTTGAAATTTGTGGCGGTGAAGCTTCTGAAATCGTTGTTTGCGGTGAAGAAAATTATAAATCAGCTCCGGTTGAATTGCGTTATGAACGTGTTAAAACTTTGGCAGGAATTGATGTAAGCAAAGATGAAATCATTCGTATTTTATCTGCTCTCGGTTTTAATCTTACCGACAAAGGCGAAGTTGTTGAGGCAGTTTCTCCGAGTTGGCGAGGCGATATTGAGTTTGAAGCTGACCTGGTAGAAGAAATTGTCCGTATGGTCGGTCTTGATAATATTCCTGCCGTTTCTTTGCCTAACGATAAATTACCAAAACAAACTTTAAGCGACACTCAAAGCAGAGTAGTTACTGTTAAACATGAACTCGCACTGCGTGGAATGTTTGAAACGGTTACCTGGAGCTTTACAGATTCAAAATTGGCAAAACCTTTCCGCAAAGAAAAAGAGCCTGTTTTATTGATGAATCCTATTGCTTCCGAATTAGATGAAATGCGCCCGTCGGTGTTGCCTAATTTATTGATAGGCGCCCGCAATAATATCGCCAGAGGTGTAAGCGGATTGTCATTGTTTGAAGTCGGCCCGGAATTTTACGGACGCCGTCCGAAAGAACAAGGAACCGTTGCTGCAGGTATTCGTTATGGAATGACATCTAAAAAACATTGGTTAGGTAATGAACGTGCTTATGATGTTTTTGATGCAAAAGCTGACGCATTAGCAGCTATTGCAGCCGCTAACGGACCGTTTGAAAATGCACAAGTTACAACCGATGCTCCGGAATATTATCATCCGGGCAGAAGCGGAGCTTTGCGTTTAGGTAAAAATGTTTTGGCTTATTTCGGAGAATTGCATCCTTCCGTATTAAAGGCTTATGACATAAAAGGACGAGTTATGGCATTTGAAGTATTTTTGGATAATATTCCTTTGCCTCGTGGCGGAGCAGGAAAATCTAAAAAGAAACTTGAACTTTCAAGTTTGCAAGCTGTTGATAAAGATTTGGCCTTTGTCGTAAACAAAGATGTTCCGGCTATCAATATCATTTCAGCTGCTAAAAATGCTGACAAAGAGCATATTGTCGATGTTCGAATTTTCGACGTATTTGAAGGCGGAAATTTACCGGAAGGCAAAAAATCTATTGCTATCGGTTTGACTTTCCAACCAAAAGAAAAGAGCTTTACCGATCAAGAATTGGAAGGCTTGATGAAGAAAGTTATTCTTGAAGTCGGCAAAAAAACAGATGCCGTTTTAAGACAATAGAAAATAAAAACTCGGGACTTAATAATCCCGAGTTTTTTTATCATTTTATTTTTCTGACATTTACAGTCATTGAAATCGTATGCTTTTCTTTTGCCGGAAGTGTAACAAAATAATCTCCGTTATTGGCCGGCTCTACACAAATAAAGTTTTTATATTGCTCCGGACTCATCTCTGCATAATCTTTATTCGGATTCCACACCACCGTTGTATTTGAGCCTGTTTTTTCCAT
>JAFYRQ010000051.1 GCA_017546885.1 Alphaproteobacteria bacterium | reverse complement strand
TTTGTTCTTTTCAGGCGACGAGCACGATTGCGAATAGCATTAATTGTCAACCCCGGTGTATCATCAATATAAAGTGGCATTTTTTCCAAAGTACGTGCAACTTCGGAAAGGCGACCATATTCCCCGCCATCAATATCTCCGTTTCGCATTCTTTTGGAAGATATGCCTGCTGTTGTTGATAAAATACGAGTTGCTAATTGGTCTGCGGACATTTCCAAAGAGAAGAATGCAACACCACGAGATTTTTCTTCAAAACTCTTATCTCTGCTCATCAATTCTGCAACATTATACGCAATATTTGTAGCCAGTGCCGTTTTTCCCATCGCCGGACGACCAGCCAAAACGATTAAGTCAGAATTATTCAACCCGCCGGTTCTCTTATCTAAATCATCTAATCCGGTAGAAATACCAGAAATATCTCCTTCTCTTTGATATGCCTTTTCAATGGTATCTATTGAGGCCGACAAAGCTTCGGAAAAACTGACAAAACCTTTTCCGGCATCTCCTTTATCCGACAAATCATAAAGTCTTTTTTCTGCTTCTTCTATTTGTGCGGTTGCATTAGACTCTAAATCTTCTTTCATCGCATTATTAACAATATCAAAACCGGCAGAAATAAGTTCTCTGCGTAAATATTGTTCATAAATGTATTGAGCATAATATTCCGGATTTGTAAGAGGAGATGAGCTTTCTGCCAATTTAACCAAATATTTGTAACCGCCGACATCTGCCAAAGTACCTTCTTGCTCAAAATAATTCTTGAGCGTAATAATATCGGCACCTCTTTCACGCAAAATAAGTTTTGATATAACATCATAAATTTTTGCATGTATCGGGTCAGAAAAATGATTACTGCGCAGATATTCCGAAATCGATTCGTGAGCCTTATTATTGACAAGCAATACACCTAACAAAGCTTGCTCTGCTTCTACGTTTCTGGGTAATGATGATATATCCGGTTTTTCCATATTTTAAAGACCTCTTAAAAATTTTTCCTCATTGTTCTCTTTCTAACAAATAAAAAAAATAATTCAAAAATATTCATGATGCGGTTGTGTATTATGTGTATAAAAATTATTCTTGTTTATAAACATAAAATATTCTAAACTTTGACCGAATTGATTATACCGAAAGAGATAAAAATGAGTGAAGAAAAAAAAGGAAATTGGTTTATTAAGATATTGAAAAAATGTTTATTTTCACCGATAAATACTTTTTTCTTTTTAGCTCTTATTTACTTTGGTTTGCAAGCTTATGTTTTTTCTCCGTCAATCGGTAATAAAATTTCGATGTATGCCGTTATTGCCTTATGGATTTTTTGGTTTATTGCAAAATACCTTATTATTCTTATTTTTGTTTTAGCCATAATCGGAGGCGGAGCATATATGTATTATGAACATACGCAAAAAGAAGTTCGTAAATGTGAAGATTCCGGCGGATATTGGAATAAAAACACAAAATCATGCGAGAAAAAACTGACTTTATGGGAAAAAATCAGCAAATTATTTGAAATTGATACAAAATCTCCGCCTAAAGAAATTAAAAACGAAAAAACAACCTCTAAAGAAACAAAAGAACAATCAGGGAAAAAGTCATGAAAAAAATTATGTTTGCCTTATGTTTTATCCTATTCTCAAACAATGCTTTCGGACAAGTGAGTTCAAGTTGCACGTACCAAGGTGTTCCTCTTTACGGCAAGGTAAAAGTTGTTGAAAACTTTGAGGATTTTAAGGTAAAAATCGTCAATAACTTTGAAGATTTAAAAGTAAAATCCGTAAATAATTTTCCTAATCAATGCGGACAATGGCAATTTGTGAACAACTTCGAAGACTTCAAAGTTAAATTTGTAAATAACTTTGAAGATTTCAGTATCAAATTCGTTGAACACTTTGAAGGACTGTAACTATTTTTTTCTTCGGTGAGTAATCTGCGGAGTTGTTGAACGATTAGAAGAACCTATTTGCAAAGTGTCCTCTTGGCTCAACAATGAGTTTATAATATCCATGGGATTACGTCCTTCAAGAAGTTGTTGCTTGGCAACTTCCGAAGCAACAGATTGCATAACCGCATTTCTAAACGCATTTTGAGCTTCGATTCGTCCCTGTTCGGCAACTTTATTTTCTTTTTCGGTAAATTTACGGTGGAAACGAGCAAACTCATACAGAGGGTCTCCGCCTCTTTGATATGTATCAAGTCCTGCCAAGCGAGTTTTTTCATCAACCAGAGCCTTAATACCTCCACACTCCGTATCGCGATATAATTTCCAGTCTTCAACAATATCCCAATTAATGGCATTTATCACCGTATCAGGATCTATGTTACCGAAGTCTATCTCTTTTATATTATTCGGCAAATGATATGTGGTAATATTTTTTTCGAAAAACTCTTTATTTTCTCTTAGCTTACGACGAGGATTGGTAAGAGCATAGCACAAACAAAACGCAACCAATGCTGTTTTGAACTCTTCGTTACTTTTATAAACAACCTTCAACGGTTTTTTTGCAACTTCCGGAGTTTGCAAAGCGGCATTAACACACCATTCGTTCAAATTTTGCAAAGCATCAAGTTGGTCATCATCAAGTTCAACTTTGCTGCTTACGGTACAACTTAAAGCTTGGTTTATAAGGTTTTGTATATTATCTTCGTTCATTCTTATCCGCCTCTCAAAGATAAGTTTTAAATTGATTTACCATCTTTTGATAAACCTCTTGCTTAAAATCTACAATATTTTTAGGTGTTTCGTCAATACCAACCCACTTCCAATTTATAAATTCCGGGATTTTTGTTTGTAAATTAATCTCTGAATCATTACCGGTAAAACGATATAACACCCAATTCATCGCTTGACCACGTTTATTAAGTCTTTTTGCTATATGAGCAGGAAAATCGTATAAAATCGGCTCATCAATGGTAGCTATTTTTTCGACCGAAACAACAGATGTTTCTTCTTCCAACTCCCTTTTTGCTGCATCAAGAACCGATTCGCCGGCATCTATACCGCCCTGTGGAAATTGCCACTGCCCCGGAGCATCTTTTCTTTCACACCAAAGCACTTTGTTATCTTGATTACAAAGCACAATTCCCACACATTTGCGATACATATTGTTCATTTTACTCCTTATTTTTGCTATAAATTATGAGCGCCTTCACTGTATCAACGGCACGCAAAAGCTGATAATCTTTTTTAAGTTCTTCATCTTCTTTTGCTTCTTCCTGTTTTTTCTTACCGTTATCGGCATTATCATTTTTCAAAGCATTTTTGAGCTCTGCTTCACTGATAGTTATACCGGCTTCATATTCTTCAACTTTTGCAGGTTTAACTACAATATCGGGCTCAATTCCTTTTGCTTGAATAGAACGGCCGGAAGGAGTGTAATAACGTGCCGTTGTCAAGCGAATAGCTCCGTATTTTCCGAAAGGAATAACACTTTGAACAGAGCCTTTACCAAAAGATTTTTCTCCCAAAACAACTGCTCTTTTGTGGTCTTGTAATGCACCTGCCAAAATTTCGGAAGCAGAAGCCGAACCGTCATTTATCATAACAACAATAGGCATACCTTTAGCTATATCCCCTTCTGTCGCACTATATTTTAATGTATCTTCTTCTTGACGTGAACGAGTAGAAACAATTTCCCCCTTATCTAAAAACAAATCAGAAATTGCAACCGCTTGATCAAGCAAACCGCCGGGGTTATTACGAACATCAATAATCAAACCTTTGATTCCGTCTTTGGTTTTCTTTTGCATTTTTGCAAGTTCATCTTTAATATTTTTATCACCTTCTTCACTGAAAGAAGAAATTCTGATATATGCAATATCTTCCGCTTTTATATCGCTTTTAACCGATTGAATCTTAATTTCTTCCCTTTTCAAAGTAACATCAAAATTTTTCTCATTAGCTCTGCGAATAGTCAATTTTATTTTAGTACCGACTTTACCGCGCATTTTTTCAACAGCCTCATTGAGAGTCATTCCGATAACGGGAGTTCCGTCCAAAGATATAATGTAATCACCGGGTTTTAATCCTGCTCTGAATGCCGGTGTATCATCAATAGGCGAAACAACCTTAACAACACCGTTTTCCATTGTTACTTCAATACCTAAGCCACCGAATTTACCTTGAGTTTGTTCATTTAAATATTTGAAACTTTTAGCATCTAAAAAACTTGAATGCGGGTCCAAAGATGACAACATACCATTGATTGCCGACTCAATTAATTTTTGGTCGCTCACTTCCTCTACATAAGTCAACTTTGCTCTTTCCATTACTTCCCCGAATAAATTGAGCATTTCGTATGTATCAAAAGTTTCTTCTTTTTCTTTATTTTTATCTGCAGCAACAACACATCCGGCCGCTAACAAAGAAAAGTTAATTATAAAAGTAAAAATTGTCAGTTTTTTCCACATATCATTTATTCCTGTTTTTTATCTGTTATTTTGCAATCCATGCTTCCGGGTCAATCGGCTTATTATCTTTACGCAATTCCATATACAAATTACTGTTATTATCATCCGGCATTTGTCCTACAGGTTCTCCTGCCAACAACATTTGACCGACTTCACACTCGATTTCGTTCATACCGGCTAACAAAGACATATACCCTTCACCATGTTCAATAATAATAAGTTTTCCGTATCCTCTGAACGGACCGGCAAAGATAACCGAACCGTCATAAGGAGAAACAACCTGCGCTTGAGAACGGGTTTTTATCGAGATTCCTTTAGAGGTTACGCCTTTTGATGTTTCTTGTCCATAGGCAATAACGATTCCCCCCATCGCCGGTTTAGAGAGCTTTCCTTTTGCCTTAGCAAAAGCCTTTCCGGTTTCTTTTATAAACTCGGGTTGTGATTTTATCAAGTCATCTTTAGATGAAGAATAGTCTCTTTCTTTTCTGTATGCTTCCAGCTCTTCTCTTTCTCTACGAGCTTTTTCTCTGCGTTCCGCTTCTAAAGTTGCTCTTGCTTTTCTTTCTTTTTCTAATTTTTCGAGAAGTTCTTTAATATCTTTTGCTTGATCCGCCAGCTGTTTAATCTTATTCTGAGTTTCTTTTGTTTGATTACTAATCTTTTTCATCATGGCAGATTTTTGGGCACGAAGGTCTTTCATCTTGGCTCTTTCGTTTTCCAACTCTCTCTTACTGCGAGAAATCTTAACAATTTGTCTCTCTATTTTTTGCTTTTTATCATTTATTTTGTTGAGTTCTTTTCTGATGATGGCAGCTTCGGTAGCCAAAAACGGAACTGTCTCTCGCAAAAGCATTGCACTACGAACAATCTCTACCGGAGTCAACGGTTGAACAAACAATGCTTCCGTAGGTTTCTGAGCCAGATTTTGTAACGCATACAAATTTGTTATGAGTTTTTTATCCTCTGATAAAAATGCTTCTTCCGCTTCTTTCAAATCTTTTTGAAGTTTTATAATTTCTTTTTCCATTAAAGAAGTTTTTTCTTCAACATTTTGAATTTGTTTTGCTTTTTTTATCATGAGATTATTTATTTGTTTCATCTCACGACTTATTTTATCCGCTTGCTGTTGAAGTTTTTTATGTTTTGAACTTTCTTCTCTAACTTGCTGTTGTACATATTCCAAATCTTGTTTTGAGACCACCGCAGCACTAACATTGCTTGTGAAAAACAATGCTAATGCTACGATAAATAAGAAATATTTTTCCGGTCTCAACAATTTTTAGCCTTTTATCAATAAAGATTTTCCTGTCATCTCTGTCGGTTGCTTAATATTAAGCAAGTCTAACAATGTCGGAGCAATATCTGCCAAACGACCTTGTTCTAATCCGACGATATCTTTAGGAGCATTTATCAAAACAGCTTGAACATCACCTACCGTATGAGCGGTATAAGGTTGTCCTGTTTTTTCATCAAGCATTTTTTCTGCATTTCCGTGGTCGGCAGTAACCAAAATAACTCCGTCAACATCTTTGATTGCATTAACAACACGACCTAAACAATCATCAACCGCAGCAACGGCTTTCAATGCAGCATCCATAATTCCGGTATGTCCCACCATATCGCCGTTTGCAAAGTTACAAATAATCACATCAAACGATTGAGTTTTGATTGCTTCAACCAATTTATCGGTAACTTCATATACAGACATTTCCGGTTTCAAATCATAAGTTGCCACTTTCGGACTTGGAATCAAAATTCGAGATTCACCCTTAAATTCTTTTTCTTCACCACCGTTAAAGAAAAATGTTACATGGGCATATTTTTCTGTTTCGGCAATACGAAGTTGGGTCAAACCGTTTTCGGCAATAACTTCACCCAAAATATTAACCAATGCCTCAGGCGGGAACATAGTTTTCATAAAACGATTATGGTCAACGGAATATTCTGTCATACCTACAGCCATTGACAACTCAAAAACTTTTTTACGAGCAAAACCGTCAAAATCCTTGTCAGCCAGAACATACAAAATTTCGCGTGCTCTGTCGGCACGGAAGTTTGCCATCAAAACCGCATCACCGTCTTCAAAGCCGTTATAATCACCGATAACGCAAGGTAACACAAATTCATCGGTAACTTTTTCGGCATACGATGCTCTTATTGCCTCATCAGAGGTTGCGTATCTGATACCATCAGCCAAAACCATATTGTTATATGCTTTTTCAACACGATCCCAACGTTTATCTCTATCCATCGCATAAAAACGACCGGATATTGTAGCTATTTTAACCATTTCCATATCGGCAATACTTTTCTCAAAGTCAGCCAAATAATCAACAGCAGATTCGGGAGGGGTATCTCTTCCGTCTAAAAACGCATGAACCCAAGTTTTAATCCCGTTTTTATTCAAAATATTTGCCAAAGCTACAATGTGAGCTTGTGACGAGTGAACTCCTCCGGGAGACATCAAACCCATCAAATGACAAGCTTTTCCTGATTCTTTCAAGTTCGAAATGAGCTCTTGCAAAACTTTGTTTTGCTCAATACTGCCATCTTTTATAGCCATATCGATTTTCGGTAAATCCTGCATAACTACTCGACCGGCACCAAGATTTGTATGTCCTACTTCCGAATTTCCCATTTGTCCTTCAGGAAGACCTACGGCTAACCCTGATGTTTGAATAAGATTGTGCGGATATTGTTCAATATACTTATGCCAATTAGGTGTATTCCCTTGCTCAATGGCATTATCTTTTGTAATTTCTTTGCGATAGCCCCAGCCGTCCAAAATAAGCAGCATAACAGGTTTTTGTGTCATTTCTTTTTCCTTATAAAATTACGATTCTTTTTTTGCTACAAGATTATATATAATTACTGCAAGAATAAAAGCATAATTTTTTATTGTTCTACAATTTGTAACATTAAATTATGCCAAATTTCCGCAGGCAAACTTCCCCCTCCCACGTTTTTCATCGGAGAATTGTCATCATTTCCTAACCAAACCGCTATCGTATAACCTCGTGAAAAGCCGACGAACCAAGCGTCTCTATAATCTTGCGATGTCCCTGTTTTTCCGGCAGCAAAGAACGGAAGCTTTGCTTTTTTACCGGTACCGGATTGAATAACTTCGCTCAACATGTACGTTATTTTTTCTATACTGTCTTCATCAATTATACGATTTTTTTCATCACTTACACGTTGATAAATTCTGTAACCGTCTTTGGTATAAACCTCTGAGATTGAATATGGCCAATTTGCAAAACCTCCGTTAGCTATGGTAGAATATGCAACTGCCATATCAATAATCTTTACTTCAGAACTGCCCAAAGTCATCGCCGCACTATTTTCGATAGGACTACTTATTCCCATTTTATGGGCTAATTTTATAATTTCTTTTTTCGAAATTTTTTCACTTAAATCGATGGTCGCCAAATTAAGCGATTGCTTAAATGCTTCACTCATCGAAACTTTTCCGTGATATTTTTTATTATAATTTTCCGGTTTCCATTTTCCGACAACAATCGGCTTATCTTCAATCATATCATCCGGGTCAAAACCGCTTTCCAACGCCGTTAAATAAACAAAAGTTTTGAAAGCAGACCCCGGTTGCCGTAAAGCCTGTGTAGCCCTGTTAAACTGACTGTTTTTATAATCAACTCCTCCGACCATTGCACGAATTGCACCATCATTGTCAATAACAACTATTGCTCCGTTTGTAACATTTTTATCTTTATTTTCTTGAATCGTTTTTCTCAAAATTTCTTCGGCGGCTTTTTGTATTTTTCCGTTTAATGTCGTATAGACATTAATATCATTTTCCTGCTCTCCGAGATATGCTTTTGATTCGTTATAAACCCAATCTGCAAAATATTTTCCATATTCAAATTTATATTTTGCACTGCCGATGCTCATTTTTAGAGCAATTTCTTTTTGCTTTTTTGAAATTTTATGGTTATCGACCATACTTTGCAAAACAACCGTCGCTCTTTCTACCGCTCTTTTTTGACTTGAAATCGGATTATATCTCGCAGGTGCCTTCAACAAACCGGCTAATATTGCCGCCTCCAACATATTTATATCTCTCGCCGGTTTATGAAAAAACTTTTGTGAAGCGGCTTCTATACCATAAGTCCCTGCTCCCATATATACTCGATTAAGATATAAAGTTAAAATTTGATTTTTTGTAAACTTACTTTCAAGCCAAAAAGCCATTAACAGCTCTTGCACTTTGCGTTTTATGTTTTTTTGCGGGGTTAAAAAAAGATTTTTACCGACTTGTTGCGTTATTGTACTTCCGCCTTGAACATATCGACGATGAATAATATTTACAATCATCGCCCTACCGAATGAAACAATATCAAATCCGAAATGAGAATAAAAACGCCTGTCCTCGGTAGAAATTATGGCATCAATAACATGGTCGGGCAATTCTTCTGCATAAACTATATCCGAATACACCCCTCCGTACGAGGATATTTCTTTTCCGTCTTCCGTAATAATCGTAGTTGCCGGAAGGCGCGTTCTTTCTATCGCTTTTGAAATATCCGGCAATGTCATCCAACAATAGAAAACATAGGCGACAATAACCGAAAAAATTATGGCAAAAGCACATAATAACGGTTTCAACCACCATTTTTTTTGATTTTTTCTTATTTTCTTTTTGTTTTTCTTATTCGAGTTGCTTGTTTTTTTTACGATTTTCTTTGTCATCTTCTGCCTCATTATCGGCAGTTTAACAAAAATAAGTTAAGTTATTATAAAAAATCAAGCTTTAACACAAACATCGGGAGCTCTCAAATAAAGAGGTTTAGGATAATCTAAACATTTTTTTGCATATCGATTGTTTCCGCATCTGGCAAGAGCGGTAATGGATAACATTTCTTCCATTCTTATAACATGTAAACTCAAACCCGACGGTTGACTCAAAAATCTCTCTACTCCGTCTCCGACCAAAGTAACTTTGTGATTTCGCAATTTATCAATGATGTCGGCATAGTTAAGCGCTTGAGGTGGAGTTAAAGGTTTTTTGTGTATATCAAAAAGCTGAACATAAAAATCTTCACGTTTTGTTTCAATGATTACGGCATTAATCTCCGCCAACTCATCAGGATTTATATCCTCAACATAAGCTTCAAAAGAAGATACCCCGGTCAACCCGGTTTCCGGCAAAGCCAAACCGAAAGTTCTGGCTGCAGATAATGACGAACGAACGCCTGTAAAAGACCCCGGTCCCGTACATACGGTTATCAAATCCAGCTCATTCATGGTTATATTGTGATTATCCAAAATATTCCTGATTGTCGGAAGCAATACTTCCGCCTGTCCGAAATCCATTTTTTTTACGGACTTTTCCAGTGTTATACCATCTTGTGTTAAAATAACCGAACAGCTTTGACCGGTCGTATCAAATGCTAAATTATACATCTTTGTTGTTTACCATTTTACTTTTATAATTTACTAATCGGCATTAGTTTATATTATATAATAGAAAAATAACAGAAAAAATTTAGAAAAATGACTAAAGAATTACTTTTAGATATGTTTTATGCCGCACCGGAGCTATGGTACATAGTTCTTTCGGTTGTGGTTGTGCTATTGGTTGTTTCTGTTTTTTTCTATATTAACATATTAAAATTGCGGCAAAAAAATTATTTTATAACCAGAAAGCAAGAACGTTATGCCGAAACCATAAATGCCTCAAAAGACGGATATTTTATCTTTGTATATCCTGATGACAGAATTAATAACTCCGCACAAATTACCGTTGAACATTGTTCTCGACGTCTGGCGGTTATTCTGTCATTACCCGCCGGTATCGATTCGTCTTTTGAAGATATTATAAAATCATTTTATAAAGAGGATGCGGAAAAAATCCGCAAATATGTAACCTTATTAAGAGAAGACGGTGTTTTATTTGAAGATAAATTTATTTTGAAAAACGGCAAAACACTTAATGTAAACGGTGCAAGAGTTAGCGGAGCAGACGGCAGTGTTTACGGCGATATTATTTGGTTCAGAGATATAAGCGGTGATGCTGATTATATTAACTCAATACTGGATGAACAAAAATTTTTGAAAAACAAATTAAAAAATTTAGAAGATATTGTAGATAACCTACCATATCCGGTATGGCTGAGAAATCCGTCTTTAGGCTTATCGCAAGTCAATAAAAAATATATGGAATTTGTAAATTGCCCCGATAAAAACAATATTATCATCAACGGTATAGAAATAGAAGAAGACAATAATGAAAACACTCTAAAAACCCTTGCAAAAAAAAGTCAAAAAAGCAATCAGGCACAAACTCAAAACATAATCATCAACATTGACGGAAAAAGATGTTGTTTTGAAGCCGTCGAAACACCTTTTCACAGCGAAGAAAGTCTTGATAAAATTTCCACTGTCGGAACATTGCGAGATATAACTGATTTAGACGAGTTTAAGCATCACTTTGAACAACATCAAAATGCGCATTTGGAAATTTTGGGAGCTTTGGGAACAGCTTTTGCCGTTTTCGACAGCAAATACAGGTTATCTTTTTATAATAATGCCTTTAAGGACCTATGGCGCATTGATAATGAATGGCTTGAAAAACGTCAAACTTACAGTAGTTTCTTGGACAATTTAAGAGAACGCAGACTTCTCCCCGAGGTTCCTGATTATCCTTTCTTCAAAGGCGAAGAACAAAAAATGTTCAATAACATTATTGAACCGAAAGAAGATTTATTACACCTGCCTGATGAAAGAACCTTAAGAAGAGTGCGAGCTCCATATTTGCAAGGCGGGCTTGTCTTTGCTTATGAAGATATTTCCGACAGATTAGCCGCAAGCAGAGAATATAATTCTTTTATGAATGCCCAACAAGAAATTTTGAACAACATGGAAGAAGCCGTACTTATTTTCGAAGAAAACGGAAGATTAAAATTGTATAACAAGTCATACACAGAGCTATGGAATGCTGATGAAACAATGTTGGCAGGCGAACCTACTTTTAGCGAACTGCTTGATATGCAAAGAAACTTTTTTGATACCGGCATAAATTGGTCCGAATTAAAAAAAGACATCAGAAGTCATTTATTCAGCAATAATACACGAGCCATAAGTTTGAGAAGAAACGACGGTTGCGAAATAGAATGTTCATCATCATTGCTGTCAAATGAATCAATTATGGTAATAATGAAAAAACGGAACAGTTAATATTTGACAAAATTAGTCAAATATGTTTAAATTACACCAATAGGTAATTTTAGGAAATCACGATGGACGACGATATTTTTTCAGAACAGCAAGAAGAAAAAGAAAAAAAAGAAGATTCCAACATGGATTGGAAAAAAAGCGGTATTGATAAACATGAAAGATTAACCCTAAAAGTTAATGTTAAAGAGGCTAATGCCTATAATGCCAAAAAAGATCGTGATACAAAATCCAAAGGAAAACACGGCAAGCCAAAAAATATTCCTAATGGCTTTAAGAAAATCAGTAAAAAAATAAGAGATGCTTTCGATGATGAAGATGAGGATGAGCGCGAATATATCTTGGTTCCGGTCTTTATGGACAAAGAAGTATCCTCCCTTGAAAAAGCGTTAACACCGCAAGAAAAGAAGCTTTTAGAGCAGATGGAAAGAGGTGAAGATATTAATCTGCGCCAAGCTGTCGAAAGAGACATGAAACTGCAAAAAGCAGAAGAAACCATCAAAAAAGTCGGTCTTGAGACAGACAGAAAGATTACCGAGCAACAACGCCAAAAGACAAAAGATGTTGAAGCTAAAGATTTAGCAAAAGAAAACATCAAGAAGAGATCGGAAAAAGACCTTCTTAAAGCAACCGAGGCCAAACCTACAAAACCGGAAAAAGAACTTCCGAAGATTAAAAATGCCGAGGAAAAAGAAGTCAGCAGAGCAATTAATCAAGAAGCAGAAAAAGAGAAGAAATCTGTTCAAAATCATATTACAAAAGAGCAAAAAGAAAAAGAAGCCGTAAATGCCGTAACCAAAGAAAAAACGGAAGAAGTTAAGGCAAAAACACCTGAACAACAAAAGAAACAGGAACAACAACAAACAAAAGCTCAAAAAGAAGAGCAAGCTCAAGAAAAAGAAATTGCCGAAAAAAGTGCTCGTGACATTATTTTGGAAAAAAGCGGACGTATATCAAAAACCGAAACACAAGAACAACACGATTCGGATAAACAAAAAGAACGCGAAAATCAGAATCAAAACAGCGGCATAGACAGATACATTCAAAGAGGCGGATACAGCCGTTAATATCAAACATATCCTGTTGCTTGTTCAGGCTCTTTCTTGCTAAAGAAACTATCGACAATTGTTTCCATGTTTTCAAATTCTTTGGATTCTATAATTTTCACAATCTTAACCTCTCTATCGGTTAAAGGGAGGTTGATTTTTATTTTATCGTAAAAATCAGAGCTTTTTTCACCCATCTCAACCGCTTTTTCTTTCCAACCGGTTTCATTATAATAAATCGCCAGTCTTTTATTTGCATTAGCTATTTGCTGAGTATAAATTCCCTCATCCGCTAAATTTAACACATTGGAATAAGCCCAAATAGCTTTATCAAAAATTTCATTTCTGGCATACATATCACCAAGTCTTCCCCATGCCGTGACATTTTTGGGATTTAACTCTATCGCTAATTCAAAAGCACCTCTTGCCAAGTGCGTATCGGTAAAAGATGCCAAAGTACCGAAAATTGTCGCACAATTTGATGTCTCGCACCATTTTCTTTCTTTTTCCGGACCGATATGTATTGATTTAATTTTTTTCAAATTATTATCAATCAATGTTTCCAGCAATACCAGTGCCAAAGAACAATCCCCCCTGCCTATATGAAAGATAGCGGTAGATTCCTGCGGTAACATTTTTTCCGAATCAATTTTCTTAAATCGATTATTCACACACAAATATATAAAAAACTTTATAGCGGTAATAGTCTGTATTATATCGTCTTCTGAATTAAGATGTTGGTTTTTATACATAACAGTTTGTGCAATTTTGGGTTCATCAACTCCTCTCTCCAACAAATCTACAATAAGCCCCAATAAATCTATAAGTTTTTGCGGTTTTTGACGATATTGAAAGGCATCTGCCGATTTTATTGCTTCAGCATCCTGAAAACGAGTACTTCTGTTCCAGTCAAAATCTATTGTGGTATGTTTTTTGGATATCTCTTTATTTGTTTGTTCATGCTTCGGTGTTTTTATTATTTCTTCCTGTTTTATCGGAATGTATTCGTCTTCAACGATGTCCAATACTTTTCGGTCGAGCCTGTTATCTTGAGACATCATAAACTCTTGTTCTTTTTTTCGAGCTTCTCGAATATTGGCGGTAACTGTTTTTACATACCAAAACAATACGGCCAATAATGCAAAAATGATAAACACCAAAAACAGCGAAACAGTAGCCAATTCGGCATTTGTAAGAGAAGAAACATATTCTGCGGTATGAACAAAAGCCCCTTTAAGTTTAGAGACTATAAAATTTACAAAACCGGAAATATTAAAAATGTTATCCATTGTCGGCACCGCTGCTTGTTTACAAAAAGTTTTTTTATGTATATAAAACCATTATATAAAAAAGGATAAAAAAAACAATAAAAAAGAAGATAAGATTATGGGTTACCTTTCAAACAAAAAACATAAAGCAAGAGTCAATGCAACTCTCAAGACACTGACTGTTTTGTTCGCTCTTTTTACCATTATCGGATTCGGTGAAAATTCTCTTTCACAAACAATAAGTGAATACAGATGGCAAATGTATTTGATTTTAGTAGCAATGTTTTTTTATACCACATTCCATCGTTATTATCTTTATATGAGTTTATCGTTGATACTCGTGATTATCAATTTTTTTGCCATATCTTCAAGTATGTCAATATTCGGCGGAAACCCAGATAACTCCACTCGAATTTTATATGGTACGGAAATAAATAATCCTTTAGATATATTTGAACAGGCCATTAATAAAAACTCTGAAATTATAGCTGTTATAAATCATAATCTGGCAGATTTTGAGTTGCAGTCCATGGTGCCGGAACAATACTCTTTTTCTCATGCTCCGTCCGGTTGGAAAGACGGCTTCATGCTATCATTATATCCCGTACAAACATCGGGAAGAGTTGTTTTGGCTCCTGATACTTACGGGGATTTTATAAAAATTAAAAAAGATGATTTGGAGCAAACCTTTGTTGCCGTTAATTTGAATAAATTAAGCAGAACGGCTAAAAAAGATGCTCTAAAAAAACTTTCCGACTTTGTTTCAAAGCAAGATAATCCTGTTGTTGTATTCGGTGATTTCGGAATGACCGCATGGAATTATGATATGAGTTGTTTTACCGCTAAAAACAATTTGAAAGTTAAAAACGCATTATTTGACAATTTACGCAATATACTTATACCGCCTCATTTTTACATCTTGGGCTCCGAAAAGGCATTACTAAACGGAGATATTATATTTACGAAGCTAAATTCTTTATCATTATTTACCAGATTTTAGCTTTTTCGATAATATATCTTAAACAAAGTAACTATGTTTAAGATAGGACCTGAAAATGAGTATTTCAAAATTAAAACCAAATCAATTATATACGGTATGCGATTATCAAAAATTCGATTTCACGACAACTGCCGAACTTGAAGAAAGAATGTCTGCTCTCGGACAAGACAGAGCAATAAGTGCCGTTGAATTGGGAATCAATATTAAATCAAAAGGATATAATTTATTTTGCCTTGGACCGGAAGGAACAGGGAAAGCCAGCCTTGTAAAAAGAATTTTAGAAGAAGAAGCCAAAAAACGTCCGACACCTAAAGACTGGGCTTATGTATATAATTTTGAAGAACCTCATAAACCTCACAGTATAAGTTTTCCTGCCGGCCAGGCAACCGAATTTGCCAAAGACATAGACAGTCTTATCGACGATTTCAGCGTTGCGATTCCGGCTGTGGTCGAAAGCGATGAATACAAAGCCGCCGTAAGCATCATACAAGAAAAATATAAACATAAAAAAGATGAATATTTGCGTTTGTTACAGAAAAAAGCTAAAGGAAAAAGTGTTTCTTTATTGCACATGCAAGTAGGCTTGGTCGTCGCCCCGATGAAAAACGGAGAAGTATTGAGCCCCGAAGCCTTTGACGAACTTCCGGAAGAAGAGAAAAAAGAACTGTTAAATGACCTGAATCTTATGCAGGAAGAAATAGAAAAAGCTGCTAAAGACTTACCGGAATGGGAAGAAAAACAACGTAAAGAACATAATGTATTACGTGAAAAATTCATCAAAATGGCTGTTAAAAATCCTGTTGATTCATTACGACAAAAATATAAAGGCAACAAAGAAGTAAATGAGTTTTTGAAAAATATTCAAAATCACATCATAGATAATATTGATGAATTTTTACCGGCAGATAATAATGTAGCTGCACCGGCTAACGGAGAAGATGATGCTTTAACTTCTTTATTAACCAAAATGAACAAACAAGAAGAAGATAAATTTGCAAAATTCAAAGTAAATGTAATTATCAAAAACGAACCCGATTCCGGAGCTCCGATTATTCATTTAGACCACCCGACACAAGGAAATCTCGTCGGCAGAGTTGAAAGAATCCAACAATATGGTGCTTTATTAACCGACTTTACTCTTATAAAATCAGGTGCACTACATAAAGCAAACGGAGGTTTCTTGCTCATTGATGCCCGTAAATTGCTTTTACAACCTTATGCTTGGGATTCGCTGAAACGCGCCCTTGCCTCAAAAAGCGTAAAAATTGAAACTCCGGGAGATGAAACAAGTTTTACCACTATTTCTCTCGATCCGGAACCGATTCCTTTAGATGTAAAAATAATTTTATTGGGTGATGAAGACCTTTATGATTTATTGTCGGAAAGAGACCCTGATTTTTCAGACTACTTCAAAGTGGAAGCCGATTTTGGAACCATTATGGACCGAACAGAAGAAAATGAAGTCGAATATGCAAAACTTATCGGCTCATTATCTAACAAGAAAAAATTGCGTACTCTCAACCGACAAGCCGTTGCCAGAATAATTGAGTACTCTTCTCGTTTAGCTGACGATTCGAAAAAATTAACGGCACATATCGCATCAATCGGCGACTTGCTTCGTGAAGCTGACTATTGGGCAAGAGAATCTAATTCCAAGCAAATCGGTAAAAAACACATTGATCAGGCTGTATCCGCTCAAATATATCGTAGCGACAGAGTTAAGCAAGCAATGCTGGAACAAATTGACGATGGCACTATCCTAATGGATACAACCGGAAGCAAGGTCGGTCAAATCAATGGCTTGGTTGTTTATAATTTTTCACGTTTTTCATTTGGAAAACCGGCTCGTATAACCGTTCAAGCCAGAATAGGAACCGGAGAATTTATCAATATTGAACGTGAAACAAACATGAGCGGACCGATTCACACAAAAGGTGTTTTAATTTTACAATCACTCATATCTAATCGATTCGCAAAATATTCTCCGCTCTCATTATCTGCATCTATTGTTTTTGAACAATCATACGGAGGCGTTGACGGAGATAGTGCATCATCAACCGAATATTATTGTTTACTCTCTGCAATAGCAAACCTGCCGATAAAACAAAACATAGCCGTAACCGGTTCTATTAACCAATTTGGCGACATTCAACCTATCGGTGGCGTAAACGAAAAAATCGAAGGTTTCTTTGATGTTTGTCAACACCGGGGACTGACAGGAGATCAGGGTGTGATTATTCCTCGCACCAATGTCAGCAACCTGATGTTGAGAGAAGACGTTGTTGCGGCAGTTCGTGAAGGAAAATTCCATATTTACGCAATTGATAACGTAGATGACGGAATTGAAATTTTAACCGGAATTAAAGCAGGAAAAGCTAACGAAAAAGGCGAATTTCCTAAAGGTAGCGTAAATTATATGGTTAAACAAAGCTTGGATAATTATTACAAGCTTCACGCAAAATATGCTAAAGAAACTTTCGGTTGTTTGGGATAATCAAATTTTTTGGAGCAAATCATCTCTTGATAAGTTGAAATCGCTGGCTATCCAGTCCTCTTTCAGCTTATCAAGAATTGCTCCGATTTGAGAATTATCCGTTTCTTTTATCTTAATTATATCCTTTCCGCTAATCGGAAAAATCGGAACAACTTCTTCCTCGATTTCTTTTATCAATCCAATCAAATTGTCAGGAACTATTTGAGTTTTTGCCGATTCGATTAACAGTTTATCAATACAAAAATCTTTTCCGTATCGATAAATTAATTTTCTGCGCAATTTAGGTTCCGCAATATTTTCAATGCCTATTTTGATATCAGCCCATTTTACCATATTTTCTTTTTGACGTTTAGTCATATGCAAGCGCATAGCTAAATTTTCCGCCAAATTTTTATCCGGAAAATACATTACAAAAAATCTTCTCAAGTAGTTTTGCGGCAAATTAAGAGCATTTTCCAACCTTATCAAAAATGCAAGATTTTCTAAATTTTCTGATTTCGGCAACCAATTCAACAATATTTCGTGATTACCCATAATCTCAAGAACATCAGCCGCATTAGGAGTCATAATAATCCTGATAAGCTCTTCTTTTATACGCTCGATGGAAAGTGTTTCCAATCCCTCTCTGTTTTCTATACAAGCCTTCAGTGACTTTTTATCTATTTCGGTTTTAGCAAACAACGAGTGGAATCTGAAGAAACGAAGGATTCGCAAATAATCTTCCTTTATTCGGGAATTTGCATCACCGATAAAACGAACAATCCCCTTTTCCAAATCTGCAATTCCGTCATAATAATCAAAAACGTTGCCTTGCTCATCCGCATATACCGCATTAATCGTTAAGTCACGGCGAGAAGCATCTGTTTCCCAATTATCCGTAAACTCAAACATGGAGCGAGAGCCGTCATCTTTGACAGTTTTTCTTAATGAGCTTATTTCCAATAAAGTATTATTAATGACTAAACCTAAAGTTCCGTATTTCAATCCTATCGGAGTAGTTTTTATACCGGCATCTTCGCAAGCTTCAGCCAGTTCATCAGGTGTTAAATCTGTCGATAAATTCAAGTCATGTCCCATTCTGCCGGCAATAGCATCCCTCACCGAGCCTCCGACAAAACGTAGAATACCGCCATGGCGATGAACAACCTCAAAAATCTTCAAAATTTTTTTGTCGGTTGTAATCTTGCTTATATCCAGATATTTATCTCTAATCATAAAAAACCTGCTTTTTTGTAAAAACTATATTGTAATGTTAACAGTTTTTATGTATTTATCAAATATATACAAAAAATAATTAACCGCAAAAAGGAAATTATAATGAAAAAACTCGGAATGTTATGTGCTTTATGTTTAGTTTTTTTGCTTGCTCCGCATATCTCTAATGCAAAGGAAGCACCTAAAAAACTTGGAGAATACGGAGATTGGACAGCTCACGCACAAAAAGAAGGCAACGGTTTTGTTTGTTATATGGCGGCAACTCCGCAACAATCCGAGGGAAAGTACACAAAAAGAGGTGATGTTTTTATGATTATAACTCGCCGTCCTGCCGATAACAGTTTTGATGTTGTAAGTTTTACTTCCGGATATATTTATAAAAATGATGCTCCGGTTATTGTTAAAATAGGAAAAGAAACCATTACCGATTTCTTTGTTGAATCGGACAGAGCATGGACCATGAACTCCGATGTTGACAATCAACTGATCGAAGCCATGAAAAAAGGCGAAAGATTAATCATCAAAGGCTCTTCCGTAAACGGATTTGATACAAAAGATATATATTCCTTAAACGGTTTTAATGCTGCTTATAAAGCTATCAGTACAAAGTGTCGCTAATGGATAATAAAATAGAATTAATCGGCCTCTCTAAAGAGGAACTGCAAGAACATTTAAAACAACTCGGAGAACCTGCTTTTCGAGCCAAACAGATTTGGCAATGGGTTTACTTTTACGGCAAAACAGATTTTGAAGAAATGACAAATCTTTCAAAATCATTGCGTGAAAAACTGTCAGAATATTTTGAACTGTCTCGCCCTAAAATCGTTGCAGAACAAATATCAACCGACAAAACTCATAAATGGCTTTTGGAGTTCAAAGACGGACAAAAAGTCGAAATGGTTTATATTCCAGAAGAAGACCGCGGAGCAGTATGTATTTCCACACAAGTCGGCTGTGCAATGGGATGTAAGTTTTGCCATACAGGAAGTCAAAGACTTACCAGAAATTTGACGGCAGGAGAAATCGTATCTCAATTTATGGTCGCTCGAGATGTTTACAAAGAGTGGAATTTAAAAGAACAAGCAAGAATGTTATCAAACATTGTGGTTATGGGAATGGGAGAGCCGTTTCAAAACTACGACAATTTAGTCAGAGCCATGAAAATAATTTCTGACGGAGAAGGAATTGCACTGTCTAAAAGACGCATAACCGTTTCCACCTCAGGCATTGTCCCTCATATTCCGAATTTCGATAAAGAAGTAGGAACAAAGTTAGCGGTAAGTTTGCACGCATCTAACAATGATTTGCGCTCACAAATTATGCCTATTAACAAAAAATATCCTTTACCCGAGCTGATGAAAGCCTGCCACCAATATCAGGAAAACCACGGAGGATATATAACTTTCGAATATTTAATGTTGCAAAATTTTAATGATACTTATGAACATGCAACCGAGTTAATGAACTTAATGAAACAATATAAGATAAATGCAAAATTCAACTTGATTGCATTTAATCCGTGGCCGGGATGTGATTTTGTTCCCAGTTCAAACAACAGAATACATGCTTTTTCGGAAACATTACAAAAACATGGTTTTTCAGCCCCTATCAGAACACCGAGAGGACAGGATATTTTGGCAGCTTGCGGACAATTAAAATCCCAGAAAAAAGATTTGTAATATAGTTCACAAAAAACAAAAATCGCTCTTTTATTAAAGGGCGATTTTTTATTGGCGTATTCGGCGGGATTCGAACCCGCAACCTTTGGCGTCGGAGGCCAACACTCTATCCGGTTGAGCTACGAATACATATTTTTCAGCCTTATTAATAAAGCTAAAAAAAAATAAATGCTACATTTTTTTCAAAATACACAAATAATTCTTGACTTTTAACAATAAAATGGCTATTAACAGGCAACAAGTTTGTTTTTCAAGGATTGGAATTATGGTAAAAAAATGTGAAATTTCAGGCACCGGCGTTATGAGCGGTAACAACGTTAGCCACGCTAACAATCACACCCGTCGTCGTTTTATGCCTAACTTACAAGTTGTTTCATTGTTTAGTGAAGCTTTGAACAAGTTTTTCAAATTGAAAATTTGCTCTAAGACATTACGTTCTATCGAACACAATGGCGGTTTGGATTCTTATTTGGAATCTACAGCAAGCAGCAAATTGACTCCTGAAGCTTTGAAGATTAAAAAATCTGTTGAAAAGAAAAAAGGCGTTGCTGAAAAACCTGTTGCTAAAGCTAAAAAAGCAACTCCTGCTCGTATTGCTAAAGTTGCCGCTAAGAAAGCTGCTAAATAATTAAATAAAAAAATAAGCAACTTATAACCCTCCTTTCGGAGGGTTTTTATTTTATAAATTTTACTTTGCAAAAAAAGAGCGGAAATTCCGCTCTTTTTTATCTGGTAACAACCACCATCGCTTCTCGCAATATTCTGTCATTTATCATATAACCTGTTTGCAACTCAGCAATTATTGTTCCCGCAGGTTTAGTCTTATCCTCCACTTCTTGAACAACTTGGTGATATGAAGGATTAAACACTTCACCCATTATTTCCATTTTTGTAATACCGAACTTATTAAAAACCTTCATCAACTCCGATTCGGTAAGTTCCACACCTTTTTTGAATTGCTCAACATGCTCATCGCCGGCTGCTTCCAAAGCCCTATGAAGATTATCGGCAACAACCAACAAATCTTTGGCAAAAGATGCTATTGCATATTTTGAATTTTTTTCCAATTCTTGAGCGCAACGTCTTTTGGTGTTTTCCAAATCGGCATAAGCTCTTAAATAGTCTTCCTTGAGTTTAGCATTTTCTTGTTGCAAAGCTGCAATATCTTCTTCGGTAAGACTAGCGGTTTCATCATCCGCATTTGTCTCTGCAACATCTTCGATATTTTCTAAATCTTCAATTTTTTCTTCTTCTACAGTATTTTTGTTACTATCCATTTTTTCCTCTTTAATTTTTATTATTAAAGTCGTATATTTTACTTATATAAAATTTAGTAATTAAAACATAACAAGTCAAGAGAGGAAGTTTTTTATATACCGTCTTAATTAATTATTAAATCTGACGATATAAGATTTTTCTCATAAATGATTTGATTATTTTTTGCATAGAGAGAATTGTAATGAACGCCACAGTTGTTTGCGGAACAAAAGAAAAAACATATAAACCGTTATCTAAAGATTTTAACAAGAAAAAATTGAATATATCTTTTGGAGTAGTCAACAACCCCATTTTATCCGAAATCCAAAATTTAGGACGCAGACAATGCCTGTCTAAAGAAGAGTGGCCTGCCTTTGATAATATCAACGCATGGATGATTACCGCAGAAACGGCAACCTTTATGAAATGGGGCGGTTTGGGAATGGTTGCTTCCGAATTACCTGAATCGTTTAATTCTACTTTTGCAGACACACAAGACAGAATATCTATCGTAACCCCTATGTACATTGGTGATACCGGCAAGAAAAAAGCAGCTTTTGACGGTAAAACATATTTTGGGGCACAGAAAAAAAATATTGATGTTAAAAAAATCGCAACATTAAAAGTTCCTTTCATCGGAGCTCGCAATACTTTAGTAAAACATGACGTTAATGTTTACCTCGGCAATATGAATAATGTTGATTATATTTTCTTGGAAAACGACAGATTCTTTTCTATTAATCCGCACCCGCAAAACAATCCGGCACAGGACGGATGCTACATTTTGAACAGCAACAATATTAACGAGGTTGAACGTTTCGCATTCTTTTCTAAAGCCGTTTATTGTTTAATAGAAAGCTTATACCTTAAGAAAAATTCTTATATTGCAAACCCGAATTTGATAGTTGCAAACGATTGGCATAGTGGTGCTTTGTCAGGATTGTTAAAATATTTTTCACTGGCTAAAGTTGAGGCCGAAATAATGGAAAGTACCATTGCCGACAAACTTAAAAGAATACCTGTTATCCATTTGGCACACCACTTAGGTTATCAGGGGTGGGATTATGACAACACCTCAAAAATCTTAAATTCATTATATGAAGATTTGAGCCGTTTAGTTTTCAAAAACGCAAAAGCTATCAAAAACAGTAATCCTCGTGCTGACCATACACTCATTGTTCACGATTGCTACAATCAAGCCTCTTGTAATTTTCATTTAGCAGACAGAGTTGTAACCGTATCCAAAAACTATATGGAAGAGGTTTCTAAAGAACTTGATTTCGGTTATGATTTTCGTGATATTTTGAAAATTCGTAAAGATCACCGTAACTTTTTCGGAATTGTAAACGGATATGACAAAAGATTAATTTCTCCGAATCAGCAAAAAATCGATAACCTCAATAAATATTTTGCTCCGTTTACATTCAAAATTTATGATGAAAATTCTTTAGAAGCAAAACTTGAAAACAAAAAAGAATTTGTAAAACTCATATCAAAAATAGCAACAGATGATGAATTTAAGCAAAAAGTCATCCCTCTGGTTGACATATATAAGTTTGACAACATTGCAAAATCAATTAAAAATGTTGAGCAAACGCCTATTATTTGCGCAACAAGCCGATTAGTCGAACAAAAAGGATATGATATTGCCGCTCAATCAATTATCAATTTAGCCGATAAATTTTCAGGTTTAAAAAATATCGAACCCCCGGTATTTATACTGGGTGGTGCGGGAGACGCAAAATATTTCGAGCACCTTACCAACC
>JAFYRQ010000008.1 GCA_017546885.1 Alphaproteobacteria bacterium | reverse complement strand
CTTCTTCGTCATTTTCTTCGTCATTTTCTTCGTCGTCGTATTCTTCTTCATCGTCAGAATAGTCATCATATTCATCATCATATTCTTCGTCGCCATATTCCTCATCAACATCATAGTTTTCTTCATCATCGTAATAATCTTCATCTTCTTCTGACGGACGATAAAGAACTGTGGTATCATCTTCTCCGAAATCTTCGTGAGGAGGAAAACTGTCATCTTCTTCCAAAAACTGATCATCAAGATATGCGGGCATATCCGCCTCAGCCATCTCAGCAAGGGTTTTATCCCTGATAGCTTTTAATGCGGCGATTTTTTCTTTATCCGTAGCCATAACGCCCCCAACCTATTTTTTTAACACGGTTATGTTACTCTATATTTTTGTGTTTTACAAACCTTTTATGCAAAATCATCTATATTTTCGACTCCGATTATTTTTTTTGCAACTTCATACGAAAATCCGGCTCTGATAACCGCAGATATATCTTTTTGCCAATATTCTTTTCTTTTGGCTTCATCTTTACGATATGGGCCTATTTTTTTCTTGGCAACAAACTTTTTTGCCATTTCTTCTTCGTCAAAATCTTGAGTTTGCAAAACACTGTCCAATACTTGTTCATCAATCCCTTTGGCTTGAAGTTTTTGACGAATATATCTTTCCGGTTTTCCGGCATTTATGTAATTTTGAACCTTAAATTCCGCATATCTTGTGTCATTCAAATAACCTAATTTTTCAAATTTTTCGATTATATCATTAATCCATACTTCTGCTTCTGAAATATTGAAGCCCTCATCAGTGCGTTTATAATTATAAATGCGACGTTTTAATACTTGATATAAATTTGCCGAGGAAGAATCGAATCGCTCAAGGTAATAAAGTGCAATATTTTGCAATCTCTCCTTCGTCATTTTTCGAATTCTTTTCGTTTTTACCGCTTTTTTTTCACTATTTTCAAACATTGATAACCTTTTTCTTGCAAATTATATTAACTACATGTTAAACAATAAATAATACTTTACAATAACAAAGATGTAACAACAAGGATTAATGACAATGAAAAAACTTTTCGCTGTATTTGGTATTTTGGCAATGATGACCGCTTGTGCAACAACAGAAGAACAAGCTCCGCAAAAATTTCAAGAATCTCGTTTTGATGCACAACAACAAATTAATCTTAAAGTAAATAAGGTTGAAGTTGTATCAGAATTTGTTCCTTCATTTACAAGACCCAATGTTGAGCATTTGTTCCCTGTATCTATCGAAAAAACTGCTATGAACTGGGCTAATGACAGATTGAAAGCTGTTGATTTTTCTTCAAACAAACAAGCTACATTTACCGTTAAAGATGCTAGTGTTACCGAAGAAATTATAAAATCAGAAAAATTGTTTGAAAAAGACAGTATCAAATATCGTGCTAAATTGTCTGTTGTATTGAAAGTTAGTGACCCGAATAAGTTTTCAAGCGCCGAAACTTCTTTAGACGCATGGCGTGAACTTACAATTCCGGTTGATACAACTATTGAACAAAAAGAAGTTTATTGGAAGAATATGGTTGATAAACTCTTTGAAGAATTCAATGCTCGTATGCAAATGAACGTCAACAAATATCTCAATATGTATATTGAGGATAATCAATTTATAGCTGAATACGAATAAATCAGTTACAAGCGCAAGCGAATTTATCGCCCGCATTGAATTGCAAAATCGGCAGTTTAATGTTTTGGGCGATTTTTTTGCCTGCTTTCAAAATACTGCAACTGCCATAAAAAACAGCATTAGAAGATTTCAGCGGAGCTTGTGAACTAAATTCAAAATATTCTCCGGGTTCAATTTCGGGAATTTCCCCTTGAAAACCGGGAGTAGAATCGGAGAAAGAATTACCGCAGGAATCGGTAATATTCCAGTTTTTTCCTACCAATGTAATTTTTTCATCAGAAGTATTTTCAATACAGAAATAATATCCCCATACAAACTCCTTGCCTGAAGCGTTTGTATATGTATCAACCAATTCGGATGCGGCTGTAATAACCAAGCCATCTTCCTGCATTGTAATCATTTCTTCCGTAGTTTGCATCGCTTAACCTTTTATTAACTTTTACAAAAACAAACTATTCGGACTCTTATAAATATGCAAACACGGAATCACTTTGTTCACAAAGTTATACACATTTAAATGATAACGACAACAAAAAAGGCTCTCTTTCGAGAGCCTTGATATTTTACCAAGTATAGCTTATTCCTATCCCGGCAGAAAGCGAATCATAGCTTGAGCCATAAGTATAATTACCCCAAGAATAGCCGTATATACTGTCATTGAAACGATAACTTCCGCCAACTTCAATACGAGCTAAAGCCTGGTCATGATATGTAGCCAATTCGTTCATTTTCGAAATATTAACATTATCATCAGCAGTTACGGTTTGTATGAGGCTCGGTTTTATATAAACTCTTCCGTCGATATAATTCTTTTCTACTTTGACTCCTAATTCTGCTTCCATGTATTTTATATTATCCCAGCTATACTTTTTACCCATATTATCGGACGCAGAATCGAAATCTATCTGAGTATAATAAAGACCTACACCGGGAGACATGGTTAGATTTTCTCCGATATTATAAGTTTTACCGTATTCAACCGTTAAGCCGAACTCTATTCCGTCCGTATCAAAAGACATTCCGTCATCTGTGTTAATATCTGCTTTTTGAATACCTCCATATATACCGGCAAACAGCCAATGCATATTTTTATCATAACGATAATACAATCCGCCTAAATAGCTATCAATCTCTATTTCACTACCGATTGAAGAATAAAGTTTAGCTCCTTTTCCGGACAAATCATAATTGCCGTCACGATAAGAAACAAAGATGCCTAATGTATTATTGATGTCATTTTGGATATCGAAGCCACCTTCAATTCCCCAAACTTCCGCATCCATACTTACAGGTTTATCTACGTCAGCATTTTCTCCTTGTGCTAACACCCATATATTGCGAAGTTTTTCTCCATCCCAAGCATCAGATATAATTCCGCATCCCGGGCAATATCCCCTTCCGGATGAAACCTTGTTATTAACATTACGAAAAACATTGCGAGTTTGCTCAATAGCTGCTTCATGCAAACCTATTCCGGCAATAATTTCCGGGTTGTAATCTATCGGTTCAGGTTGAACAGGATCTTCCGGTGTTTCAGGTTCAGGAAACGCAAATTCATCTTCAACAGCCAATATCGGAGGAACAAATCCTACATATTCTTTTTCGTTATCCTCTTCGGTTCCTACCAAATACCAATAACTTCCTTGTGTTTCGCCGTTTATATTATGAGCTACATCCCATTTATAAGGACTTCCGTAAACTCTAAACACACTCGGGGTTGTTCCGTCAACATCATTGGGTGCTTCTATAAACAATACACTTGCACCGCTGTTATCTTCTCCGGTTTTATCATAAACTACAACTTGTGTTGTTCCTTCGATTTGACCGGTCATTGTTAAAATATCTGCAACCCATTCATCATTATTTTTCAACACATCAACGTGAAGAAATGTATCTCCGGATGCCGTATAGTTCTTCATTTTTACGTTATCGGCATAGCCGTTATATAAGTAAAACCAAGAATCATTCAAGCTCAAACTTGTTATTGGTTCGGCATCATAATCAGGGGCTTTATAATTATCTTTTGCCGTCGCAACAAAGTTTCCTCTACAATTATCACCGCATCCGTAGTCATCGGTATATGGGGCTTTATTAAATGACAAAACAGCTCCATCAACAACGACTTCTCTGGCGTTGGAAATATAATTATTCATAAAGAATTTACCGCTTCCGTAGCCTTTTATATCAATATCATAAACCGCATTTTCTCCTGTTGCAATTCTTCCCATAATACTGTCATTAAAGTATAAATTTCCTTTTCCGGTAATATCAAAAGTCAACTTAATCGGTGTATTATCATTGCTTTTATTATCAACAAATATAGCATTATACGCTTTGCCGTCTTTATTTTTTGTGTAGTTTCCGGTAAAATAGTTATCTAAACCATCCGCAACAAATGTCATATTACCGCTAATGTACAGAGCACCACCATAAGCATGAGTTGCAGAGCTTTCTGCATAATTATTTATGAAGTTTCCGGTAATGGTGTTGATACCGTTGGGTGAATTGATTGCTCCGCCTAATGCTTGTGGCGCAGAAACATAGTTACCGATAAAATTACCATATATATCAGGCATAACACCTGTTGCCGCATTCAAAATTGCTCCTCCGGAAGCATAACTTCCGCCTTTAGCATAATTTCCTATAAAATCAGCCTGAATTAAAGGAATAACAAATTCGCCTTCAACAGTTTCATCTTTTATTATTGCTGCCGAATTAAAAATCGCTCCTCCTTGAGCATACACTCCGCCTTCCACATAATTTCCGATAAATGTTCCTTTTAATGTTTCGATAGTACCGGTAAGATTAACAATTGCTCCACCGGCTGCGGTTCCGTTTGTAAAAACATGATTACCGATAAAATTAGCATTTATTTCCTTAAAGCTGCTTATTAAGTTAGCCAGTGCACCACCGGCAGCTTGTGCAGAAGTGTTTGGGTTTTGTTGATTTAAAAAATTACCGATAAAATCACCTACCAATAAATTTACGGTTCCCGGACTGTTCCAAGCTGCTCCGTTTTGCATGGCTCCGCCATATCCAACGTTGTTACTTGTTCCCGTAAGATACAGTTCGTTATTGATAAAATCAGCCGTTAATTTTTCAATAACTGCTCTGCTCACGTTAAAAAATGCTCCCGGATCCATCCAGTGTGTTCCTTGGGATTCATAAAAATACCCTGTGTACTCATCTATATTGCCGGAATTCACTTGAACAGTATTATAGACTTCACCTATCCTGTCTTCTCCGAGAAAATCAACAGATATTTTGTAATATACCGGAGAGGTTGTCAAATCATCGTTAATTTTATAAAAAACAAAATCATTATCACTTTCAGAAGCAGAAGAATCAAATGTTATGCTGTACCCGCTATTTATCGAAGATTCATTTTTTTCATAAGCTTTATCGAGTGAAGGAATATAGTTATTAAAATCATATAAAATGACTTCACCTGAAATGGCTGTGCTTGAATACAAAATTGTGCTCAGAGCCAATAATTTCGCGTAATTTTTCGTGGTCATGGCAGTTCTCCAAAAATAATTATGATTAGATTTTACACGTTTTTTTAATAAAAACAACAAAAAAGGCTCTCTTTCGAGAGCCTTTATACTTTGCAATTTTGAAAAATATCTTTTATGCGGAAGGATTTACCGAAGCTAAAATATCCAAAAGTTTGCTTGTAGCTTCTGCAGATGAAATATTCTGACAAATAGCATATTCGCTGGCTAATCTGTCGAGAGCCTGTTCATAGATTTGTCTTTCGCTGTATGATTGCTCTGACAAATTTTCACGGCGATGCAAATCTCTTACAACTTCTGCAATAGCAACCGGACTTCCGGAATTAATTTTGCCTTCATATTCCTGAGCACGACGTGACCACATAATCTTCTTAACTTTTGCTTTGCCTTTTAATGTTTCTAAAGCATTATCCATAACCGAATTTTCAGAAATTTTGCGTAAGCCGCTTGCACTTGCTTTAGCTAAAGGAACACGCAAAGTCATTTTGTCTTTATCAAAATTAACAACTATCAGCTCCAATTCCGTACCGGCAACTACTTGTTTTTGAATATCGGCAACTTTGCCTACACCTTGAGCCGGATAAACTACATATTCACCGGAATTGAACGCAATTTTAGATGTTGTTTTTTTTATCATATTAAATTCCTACTATATTTTGAGAAACACAAAACACGGAAAGCCTTATTTTCCGCAAGACAGAGTGGATTATACCACATTTTTAGACATAAATCCAGTATTTTTTATATATTTTTTATCGGAAACGATTTTGTCTGACGCAAAGCCTCGCCTAACACCATTGTTGCCGAAACTGCAACATTAATGGAGCGAGCCTTTTCGTTCATCGGAATAATCAACCTTGCATCTACGGTTTGATGCACCTGCTCAGGAACACCGGCACTCTCACGTCCCAACAACAAAACATCGTTTTTCTTAAACTCAAAATCGGTATATGGAGTTTGAGATTTAGTAGTCAAAAGAACTATCCTGCCATATTCTTCGGGGTGTGTTTTTGCATATTCCACAAAATCTTCCCAAGAATCATGACGGCGATACTTTACCATATCCAAATAGTCCATACCATAACGACGCAAAGCATGTTCGCTAAACACAAAACCGCAAGGTTCAATTATATCAACCTCAACGTCAACACAGGCACCAAGCCTAAGCATGGTACCCGTGTTTTGCGGCATATCCGGTTGGAATAATGCCAAGCGCATATTATGCTCCTTTTGACATTGAAGTTACAACTTCGGCATCGAAACAAATTTTAGCTCCGTCAATATCTGCCATTGTGCCTTGTGAGCAAGCAGAATTAACTTTTACCGCTAAAACCTGATCGCAAATATAAGCTTCGTTTTCTTTAAGAGCGGCTGCCAAATTTTCATCGGCAGTTTGCCAATTAAGTTCTATTCTGTCGGAAATATTGAAGTTTTTATCCTTACGCAAAGTTTGAACCAAACGGATAAAGTCACGAGCCATTCCTTCACGTTTCAATTCATCGGTTACGTTAGTGTCTAAAGTTACAACAGCTTTATTTTCCGCAAAAGCTAAACCGGCAACACCTTCTTTCATTTCCAAACGAACTTCAAACAAATCATTGCCTAAAGTTTGGTTAGCAATGTTCAAAGTGCCATTGTCATTAAGCTCCCATTGACCTTGCTTATATGCAGCCATAACAGCTCCCATATCTTTACCCAATGCTTTACCCAACAACGGAGTATAGAGATAAATCTTTTTGGTAGCATAGTTTGAAAGGTTGTCATCAAAACGAACTTCTTTAACATTTAATTCGTCTTTTACAATTTCTTGGTATTCGTTACCGAAATGATTGCCGACAACGGTCAAACTGCTCAAAGGCAAGCGATTGCGCAAATTCTTTTCTTCACGAATAAATTTGCCGGCAGAACACAAATCTTGTAAAAAGTCCATTTCAGCCATCAATTTTTCATTGTCTGCAATAGCTGACAAATTAGGATAATCTGCTAAGTGAACAGATTCATTTCCGGTCAGGTTTTTATATACATATTCGCAAACAAACGGCATTAACGGAGCCATAATTTTGCTCAAATTTACCAAAACAGTGTAGAGAACATCAAATGCTTGAGTGTCGCCTGTCCAAAATCTGTCACGAGTACGACGGATATACCAGTTATTCAAGATTTCCATAAATTTAGAAATTTCACTACAAGCAATTGCTACATCGTAGCTTGCAACACCATTTTGAACCACATTGGCTAAATGTTTTAATTTTGCCAAAATGTAGTTATCCAAAGATTCCGTTGAAGAGCTTATTTCTTTAGCTTGATAACCTTCAGCATTAGCATAAAGAGTAAAGAAGTAAAAAGCATTCCAGAACGGAATTTGAGCCACACGAGCCGCTTTAACAATTTCTTTTCCCTCTTGGTCAACAGCCAAATTTCCGCCTTTCAATACCGGAGAAGAAACCAAGAACCAACGCAATGTATCAGAACCGATTGTATCCAAAACCATTGACGGATCCGGATAGTTTTTCAAGCGTTTAGAAAGCTTTTGTCCGCCTTCGGCCATTAACAATCCGGTACAAATACAGTTTTTGAAGGCAGGACGATTGTGCAAAGCTGTCGAAAGAACGGTTAATGTATAGAACCAACCGCGAGTTTGATCCATAGCTTCAACAATGAAGTCTGCCGGGAAATGATTTTCAAACCACTCTTTATTATCAAACGGATAATGTGCTTGAGCATAAGGCATTGAACCGGATTCAAACCAACAGTCAAACACATCGCTGACACGACGCATCATTGTTTTTCCTGACGGATCATCAGGGTTCGGATAGATTACATCATCAATATATGGTTTGTGAAGATTATTCACTTCAAAACCTGTCTTTTCCTTAATTTCGGCAACAGAGCCGAAAACATCTATACGAGGGAAGTTAGGATTATCTGATTTCCATACCGGAATCGGAGTTCCCCAAAAACGATTACGAGAAATTGACCAGTCACGTGCCCCCTCAAGCCATTTACCGAATCGACCGTCTTTGATATGTTCCGGAACCCAATTAATTTGTTGGTTATTTTCAACCATTTCATCACGAAAATCCGTAACTTTTACAAACCAAGAAGACATTGCTTTATAAATAAGCGGGGTATCGGTACGCCAACAGAACGGATATGAGTGGGTATATTGTTCTTTTTTAACCAAAAGTCCGTTTTCTTTCAACCACTGCATAATAGGTTCGTTAGTTTCAAAAACTTGTTTGCCTTCATAGTCACTGACTTCGGCAGTAAATTTACCGGCTTCATCAACCGGACAAACTACCGGAAAACTTTCATTATAAGCACGGCAAGCATCAAAGTCGTCTTGACCGAAGCCCGGAGCAATATGAACAACACCGGTACCGTCTTCAACAGACACGAACTCACCTGAGAGAACTTTAAAGCAACCTTTTTCTTTGAGATTTTTGAAGTAAGGAAACATAGGTTCATAGCTCATACCGATTAAATCAGAACCTTTGAGAGTTCCAACCTTTTTAGCCTTTTCAAGTTGTTTTTTATAGCGACCGAGCAATGCTTCTGCCAAAACATATTTTTGGCCGTTTTCTTCCATTATTGCATAGGTAATATCTTTACCCACAGCTAACATAAGGTTTGACGGCAAAGTCCACGGAGTAGTTGTCCAAACTAAAATTTTCATTCCGTTTTCGAGTTTAAATAAAACGGTAATGGCGTTGTCGGTTTTATCTTGATAACCTTGATTTACTTCAAAGTTTGATAACGGGGTTTCTGCAGCCCAAGAATATGGCAAAACTCTGAAATCTTCATAAATCAAGCCTTTATCATATAACTGTTTGAAGTTGTTGATAACACTTTCCATAAAAGGTAAATCCATTGTTTTGTAGTCGCGAGAAAAATCAACCCAACGACCGATACGTTTGAACATATCAACCCAAATTCCGGAATATTTCAAAACGTCTTGACGGCAAAAATCATTAAACTTTTCTACGCCGTATTCTTCAATTTGCTTACGACCGGAAACACCGAGTTGTTTCTCGGCAGACATCTCAGCCGGCAAACCATGGCAGTCCCAACCTAAACGACGGTCAACTTTTTTGCCGCACATAGTTTGAAAACGAGCAACTACGTCTTTGACATAAGACACCATAATGTGTCCGTAGTGAGGAGTTCCGTTTGCAAACGGCGGTCCGTCATAAAAAACAAATTCTGCAGCACCATCACGGTTTTGAACAGATTTTTCAAAAGTATTATTTTCTTCCCAAAAATTGAGAACTTCTTTTTCTAATTCGACAAAGTCAGGCTTTGCCTTTACTTCCGGGTAATATTTGGTCATTGTTAACCTCTGTATATTATTAAAACTTGATTGATTTTTTTGTTATTTGAAAAATGTGTATATAGAAAAGCGCATCCCCTAAGGGATAATATTGATATTGATATATATTATTTTTGTAAACATTTAGCTTTTCTTTCCGTTTTAAGTCGGTTGTGAATTTAATACAATAAACAAGCAGAGTCAAGTTTTTATACAACAAAATACTATTATTGACTTGAAACAATAAATATGTTATATTTTGTCTATAATAAACAAAAAAGAGGTGAGGATATGAGTGAAGCACAAAAAAGAGCCGTTGATGTCGGTGCCACTTTAGCAAAATGGGGAATCAGCGGAGCAGGTTTTATCGCTACTTGCGGAGTAGATGGCGGAAATGCAGTTTTAGGAATGACCACAGACTTGGCAAATGAATTTTCCGGAAGCAAATTAGGAATGCCTCTCGGCAAAATAGGTATAAACGGAATAGATAAGATAGCCAAAAAAGCTGTTATAGGAGGTGCAGTCAAGCTCGGACACAAAGGAGTTGACTTGTTGGCAACAAGAATTAAAGGGCGTTTGTCATAAAACACATACTCATTCCAAAATTTTGGGAGAAAAGATAATGCGGCATGCAGAAGATTATCGCATATTTGTTTCCGAAGATAAGCAGGTTGTGTTTTTCATAAAACCTCAAAAAAGCGAACCTGAAAATCCATATTTGTTGTATGATGACAGAACCCACGCATATTTATATCGCAATAAAAACGATGTATTGTTACTTGACTATCTTAACCCGAACGCAACTGAATTTTTAAAAAATGCGGATGAGGCTTTGATTATTGAGGCAGATTTTGAGACAAATATCACTCATCAGGATTATATGGTTAAAATAAAACATCAAAAATATACTGAAGAATAACAATTAATTCAACCGCTCTGATTTTAGAGCGGTTTTTTGTTGCTTATAAAATTTTTTTTTGCAAAAATCGCTTAAAAATCGCCATTTTAACAAAAATTTTGAAAAATTTATTTTGTAAAAACAATTCGTTATAATATAAAAAATGTACCTTTTTTTTGAATAAAAATCAAGACCAAAAACCAAGGCTTACAGAGGGAATTTTGTGTTCCAATTAATCGTACGTTTATTCGAAAATGATATAAAAGAGGTATTTTATGAATAAAAACAATCAAATAGGTCGTTCAATGGTCGAAATGCTCGGTGTATTGGCAATTATCGGAGTTTTGTCGGTAGGCGGTATTGCCGGATATTCTAAAGCAATGGCAAAATTCAAATATCAAAAAGGGCTGGACCAATTACAAACCCTGTTATCCAATGTTATGCAGTTATACTATACCCAAGGTCATTTAAATGGCATGAGCACAGAAACAGCTATTCGAGCAGGACTTGTGCCGGCTGAAATGCTCAATGGCAAACCATCAACAACCGCAACGGAAATATATAATGTTTTTAATGACACTGTTTATGTTGACTCAACTTATCTAGGCTATTCATTCCCTGATGTTCCATCCTGCGTCCACTTTGCAACAGCAAATTGGTCAGGTTTTGATATTAGTATTGGCGGCGGCGGTGACCATATTATTACTAAAGGAGAACACCCAGTATCTCCCGCCAAAGCTCAACAAATCTGCAACCAACAAGTTACTGATAGTGGCGGATATATAGAAATTTATTATCCTAACGTTACGATGGCTCCAACTACTCCTAACTAAACCTCAAATAATTCTCCACAAATACAAGGGACGGGAACTCCGGTTGTAAAAGGAAAACTTATCGGCAAGAGATTTAATCGTCTGACAGCCCAAAATGCGGCAGCTTGAGCATCTATTGCATCAACATTCCATCCTCTTTCTGCGGTAGTCTTTACGGTTACATCAGGCAGTCGTTGACGAAGGAAGCGCATCAAAGTAGGATTTTTTGCCCCTCCTCCGCAAACATAAACTTCTTTAGGCAACTCTGGTAAATACAATGCCATTGAATAAACTATCGACTCAGCAACAAATGCCGTAGCGGTAGCTGCTCCGTCTTCTAAACTTAACCCTTCCAAATGTTCCATTTTATCATTAAACATGTTTCGGTCGCAGGCTTTCGGCGGAAGCAATGCCAAATATTTGTGATGCATTAAACTTTGTAAAATTTGTTCGTGTATTTTTCCCAAAATCGCTAAACGGCCGTTATAATCAATGTGCATTCCGCCATGTTTCATTACCCAATCATTGATAACGGCATTTCCCGGTCCGGATATAAATGCAGTCATTTCGCCGTTTTCGCCAAACCAAGAAATATCCGTTGTTCCTCCGATATCCACAACGGCCAGAGGTTTTGAGCATTTTGAAGTCAGGGATTCATAATATATGGGTGAAAGAGGAGCACCCTTCCCACCGTTCAAAATATCGGCTCTGCGAAAACTGCTCACGACCGAAATTCCCATAAGTTCAGATAACATTTTTCCGTCACCGATTTGATGGGTATAATTTTCTTTGGGAT
>JAFYRQ010000050.1 GCA_017546885.1 Alphaproteobacteria bacterium | reverse complement strand
CGCAACTGATGATAACCGAAAGTTTCCACCACAAATCTTCACCCATATCACCAATCATAATGTATGAAATAGCAAATGTAACGGCAATAGATAATACGGAAGTAATCCATACTAAAGATGTCAAGGGAGTTTCAAAATCGAAGTCTTGTTTGTTTCCGAATAATATTTTAGCTATTTTGCTATTAACCAAATAAGAAATGATAGAGGTTAAAACCATCATCAATCTCATGGCAAAAATCCATACGATAAGGCGAGCTTGAATATCAATACCGTTTGCCATCAGAGAGAGTTCTCCGTCCGGAGCATACACCATACCGGCAGCTAAAACGATAAAGCTGATAAGAGCAACACCGGTAACACCGTATGTTTCAAAACCGTCAGCAGTCGGACCTACGGAATCGCCTGCGTTATCGCCTGTACAATCGGCAATGACACCCGGGTTACGAGCATCGTCTTCATCAATTTTGAAGATGATTTTCATTAAGTCTGCGCCGATGTCGGCAATTTTGGTAAATATACCGCCACAAATACGTAGTGCAGATGCACCTAAAGATTCACCGATTGCAAAACCGACAAAGCAAGCGCCGGCGTTTTCTCTCGGAATGAATAAAAGAATGAAAATCATCATAACGAGTTCTACGCAAATAAGCAAAACACCGATAGACATACCTGACTGTAAAGGAAGTGCCATTACCGGAAAAGCTTTCCCCTTTAATGATGCAAAAGCTGTGCGAGAGTTTGCATAAGTATTAATACGCATACCAAACCATGCAACGGCAAACGAACCGAGAATACCCAAAACTGACCACAACAAAATGTTGAGTACCATAGGTAACGGAGTTCCGTTTAGTCCGAAGAAATAATAGAAAATGCAAACTGCGATGAAGGCTTCTAAAATAACCAACAAAACAGCTTGTTGTTTCATATAAGTTTTGCAAGTTTCATAAATAAGAGCAGCCATGTTGGCCATAGATTTATGAACCGGCATTTTTTTGATTTTGAAAAATTCGTATAATCCGAAAATAAAACCGAATCCGCAAATGATTAATCCGTATAAAAGAATTTGAGATCCGGTAATTGTATGTCCCCAAAAATTGTAATCAACATCTAATGACGGGATTTTTAAATCAATTTCAGAGGCTGCCGCACCGGTAACAAAGCTGCATAAAAACAGCACTGATGCAGATGCAACAGAGCATAATTTTTTTAAAAATTGCATAATTTCCTTCCTTAAAATGTTTATGTTAAACAACTTAATATCTTTAACCTACAACTTAAAAAATATTATTTCAAGGTAATAAACGAATATTGTGCAAATCGGATTCGTTTTTTTATGTAATTGACATAAATATTAATTTATTTTAGTATGTTAGCGACATTAAAAATTATTGATATGAAACGAAAGATTATTAAAGTTGAAGAGCTTTTTAAGCACAAAGTTACAAAATGTGCCGAAGGTTGGATTGAAGAAAAAGTTGTTGATGCTTACAAGCTGACCTTTGAGGATGGTTTGAGTATTACCGTCAGGTCTGCTGATTTTTGGGAAGACGACTTGGAACTCAAAGAAGGAGATGAGGTTTATGTTTACGTCTATCGTAACGATGAATACATCATTTCTCGCAGTGACCTAGAGCAGGAGAAACTCATGATGATAAAAAGAGACAGAATGTGTCTCATTATCGGTGTGATATTTTTACTGTTGATTTTGGGAGCTGTTGTATTGCTCTAGAACCTATCAGGTATTAAAAAAGGTGTTTCCGGAGAAACACCTTTTTATTTTTTTATTGTTCGGATTTTTCCAAATCTTCACCGGTTTCTTGGTTCACTCTTTTTGCAGAGAGTTTTATTTTACCGCGATTGTCGGTACCCAAGCATTTAACCCAAATTTTATCGCCTTCTTTATAGAAATCAGAAACAGAAGCGATGCGTTCATTTTTAACTTCTGAAATATGAACTAATCCTTCGGTTGTACCTATAAAGCGAACAAATGCACCAAAATCCATAATTTTGGTAATTGTTCCGTGATAAATATGTCCTTCTTCAGGTTCGGCAACAATTCCCATAATCCAATCAAGAGCTGCTTGACCGTCTGCACTGTTAACTGTTGCAATATGGATAACACCGTCTTCACTGATGTCAATTTTTGAATTGGTTTTTTCAGTGATTTCACGGATAACTTTTCCGCCTGAACCGATAACTTCACGAATTTTATCAACCGGAATCTTAATAGCGATAATACGTGGAGCGGTCGGAGCAACTTCTTTGCGAGGTTCTGCAATAGCCTTTGCCATTTCGCCTAAAATGTGGATGCGACCTTCATGAGCTTGAGCTAAAGCATTTTTCATAATTTCTTCAGTGATTGAAGTGATTTTGATGTCCATTTGCAAAGCAGTAACACCGTCTTTTGTTCCGGCTACTTTGAAGTCCATATCCCCGAGGTGGTCTTCATCACCTAAAATATCAGTCAAAATGGCAACACGGCCATCGTCTTCCTTAATTAAGCCCATTGCAATACCTGCAACCGGTTTTGCCATAGGAACACCTGCTGCCATTAATGACAATGTTGTTCCGCAAACGGTAGCCATTGAAGAAGAACCGTTTGATTCCATAATTTCGGAAACTACACGAATAGTGTATGGGAAAGCATCTTTATCTTTCGGTAACATTGGGTGAATAGCTCTCCATGCCAATTTACCGTGACCGTTTTCACGCCGTCCGGGTGAACCTACACGACCGCATTCACCGACAGAAAACGGCGGGAAATTATAGTTAAGCATAAATTCTTGTTTATATTCACTCATCAAACCGTCAACAATTTGAGCATCTTCACCTGTGCCGAGAGTTGTAACAACCAAAGCTTGTGTTTCGCCACGTGTGAAAATAGCAGAGCCGTGAGATGTTGGCAAAGTGTCAACTTCACACCAAATCGGACGAACGGTTTTGGTATCACGGCCGTCAATACGATGACCGGTGTTAAGCACTTTTTCTCTAACAACTACATGTTTGATTTTTTCTAAAACATCTAACAAATATCTGTTTTCAAATTCGTTTTCGGGATCAATGGTTGCTTTAATTTCTTCATCAATTTGACCAACTAATGTTCCGCGAGCTAATTTGTTGGTTTCTGTAAATGCTGTTTCATATTTTGCACGATAATCTTTGGCGATACGTTCGTACATTTCATCAAATTCTTTCGGAAATACCGGAGCTTCCCAAGCAGGTTTTCCTGCTTCTTTTGCCAAATCATTAATCATGTCAATGATTGGTTGGAAACTGTTAAAGCCGAACATAACGGCACCGAGCATTGTTTCTTCCGAAAGTTCGTTAGCTTCGGATTCAACCATTAAAACACCTTCTTTGGTACCTGCAACAGTCAATTCCAAATCAGATTCTTTTTGTTCTTCAATGGTCGGGTTTAAGATGTATTGGCCGTCTTTATAACCGATTTTGGCAGCTCCGATAGGGCCTAAAAACGGAATACCGGAAACAGCTAAAGCTGCAGAAGCGGCTAACATTGCAACAACATCAGAGGTTGTTTTTTGGTCATGGCCTAAAACGGTACATATAATTTGAACTTCGTTCTTAAAAGCATCCGGGAACAAAGGACGAATCGGACGATCAATTAAACGAGAAACTAAAACTTCGTGTTCGGAAGGCTTGCTTTCTCTTTTCATAAAACCACCAGGAATTTTACCTGTGGCATAATATTTTTCCTGATAATTAACAGTTAAAGGGAAGAAATCTTGATCTTCTTTAACTTCTTTAGCCGCACATACGGTTGCTAAAACTTTTGTTTCGCCGTATGTGGCGATTACGGAACCGGTGGCTTGTTTTGCAACTTTTCCGGTTTCGAGGATAAGTTTGCGTCCGCCCCATTCAATTTCACGAGTGGATACTTTTAAGTTATTCATATTCTATTACCTTTCATCTTTTACATCTTTATATACAGCACCTTACCTTGTTATGATAAGGATTTAATAAAAGCATTGCGGGACCGTGTCGCCCCGCAATGTTCAAAAACTTATCTACGAATGTTAAGTTTTTTGATGATTTCTTTATATCTGTTTTCGTCTTTAGCTTTGAGATAGTCTAACAAGTGACGACGTTTAGAAACCATTTTCATCAAACCTAAACGAGAGTGCAGATCTTTACGGTGAGTATTGAAGTGCTCAATCAAGTTGTTGATACGAGTTGTCCAAATAGCAATTTGAACTTCAGGAGAACCTGTATCGCCTTCGCTCAAACCATAAGTTTTTACTAATTCATCTTTTACTTCTTTTGTAATCGACATCTTTATTTTCCTTATATTAATTAAGTTAAATTAAAAACCCGAATCGGAGAAAGTCTTGTTTCTTCGACGAGTACCATCGCTGTTAAAACTCCGTTACAAGTTGTTGCTACCATTGTTTGGAGAGGAAATTTTCCTTCCCATACTTTTGGGCTCAATGCTTGTCCGTGTTTGAGTTTTTCAGCATCTGCTTCCGAAACAGCCATAACCGCGATGTCGCGCAGAGAGGTTTCTAACGGAAGCAAAAATTCGTTAGCTTGCTCAACATATACTAAATTTTTTAATTTTTCCAGTAAAATCGTATCGTTGATTGTAAAAAGTCCGCATTTTGTGCGCCTCAATTCGGTTAAATGACCATAAGTGTTCAGTGAGTGGGCAATATCTCTGCCTAAACTGCGAACATAAGTTCCTTTTGAACATTGAACTCTAAAAAATGCAAGATTGTCTTTTGTATCTGTAAGTTCTAATCCGAAAACTTCAATTTCTCTTTCGGGAATTGATACGTCTTCTCCCTTTCTTGCTAAATCATAGGCTCTTTGTCCGTTGATTTTTATTGCTGAAAATGCCGGAGGTGTTTGTTTTATTTTACCGATAAAATTCGGAATAACCGAGATGATTTCTTCTTTTGTAGGTGTTTTCCCTCCGCTGACGGTTATATTTCCCGTGCAATCGGACGAATCCGTTTCGGAACCGAAAGAAAGTGTAAATTCATATTCTTTGTCGCCATCGGTTATAAAATCGATGAGTTTTGTTCCTTCACCGAATGCAATGGGTAAAACACCGGTAGCAAAAGGGTCAAGAGTCCCGGCATGACCATTTTTTTTAGCATTAAAAAAACGGCGGGTGAAATTGACAACTTGGGTAGAACCCATCCCTTGCGGTTTGTCAATTATCAACCAGCCGTTTACATTATTGCCTTTTTTATGCTTCATCTTGCTTTTTCAAGTCTTCTTGAACTTTAGGGTCGTGAAGCAACTTTTCAATTTTATCTGCTTCTGCCATTGTGTTATCAATAAAGAAACGAATCTCCGGAACATAACGAAGCATGGTTTTTGTAGCTACAACTTTACGGAAGTGATTTGATGCTAACTGTAATGCTTCACGTACTTTTTCATCCAATTCCCCGTTTGTTGTCACAAAATATACGTCAGCATATTTTAAATCGGGAGAAACTGTCGTTTCCATAATTGTTACCAAAGTATCAATAGGTTCAAGATTACGAACTCTTCCCTGATTAATTTCTTCAGCGATAATTCGTTTGATTTCTTGTCCGACTCTCAACTGTCTTTGAGATAATTCTTTTAATGCCATTATCTTTTCTCCGATTAGTCGAGTTTAGCTGCAATAGCTTCGATTTCGTAACATTCGATAAAGTCGCCGACCTGAATATCGTTATAGTTTTCAAAACTCATACCACATTCATAGCCTTCTTTAACTTCTTTTACGTCATCTTTGTAACGCTTCAATTGACCTAAGCTTCCATCGTGAATAACAACGTTATCACGAAGTAAGCGAACTTTAGCTCCACGTTTAACCATACCTTCGGTAATCATACATCCGGCAACTCTTCCTACACCGGTAATGTTGAATACATTACGAATTTCGGCATAACCCAAAATCTTTTCTTTGAGTTCAGGAGAAAGCATACCTTCAAGACCTTTCTTAACATCGTCAGCTACGTCGTAAATGATAGAGTAGTAACGAATATCAATACCGTCACGACGTGCCATATCACGAGCTTGCGGAATTGCACGAACGTTAAAGCCGATAATGAAAGCGTGAGAAGCTTTTGCCAAAGTTACGTCGGATTCGGAAATAGGACCGACTGCAGAGTGTAAAATTTGTACACTGACTTCGTTGTTTGAAAGCTTGTTCAATGTTCCTTCGATAGCTTCAATAGAACCTTGAACGTCAGCTTTAATAACGATAGGTAAGTGCTTAACTTCACCTGATTTAATTTTATCAAGCATTTGTTCCATTGCAGATTTTGCACTCTTAACTAACTTGGCATCACGTTCTTTTTGAATACGATAATTTACGATTTCTTTTGCTTGAGATTCGCTTTCAACAACGTTGAAGTTATCGCCGGCAGCAGGAGTTCCTTGCAATCCCAAAATTTCTACCGGGGTTGCAGGACCGGCGGATTGAAGCTTCTGACCATGTTCGTTGAACATAGCGCGAACGTGTCCCCATTCTTTACCGGCAATGATAATGTCGCCGATATTGAGAGTTCCTTGTTGAACCAAAACAGTAGCAACAGAACCGCGACCTTTTTCCATTTTTGCTTCAACTACGGTACCGCTTGCTTTACAATTCGGGTTAGCTTTCAAATCTAAAATTTCAGCCTGTAACAAAATTGCTTCTACCAATTTGTTGATGTTAATGCGTTTTTTTGCAGAAACTTCGGCGCACAAACATTCACCGCCCAATTCTTCAATAGCAATTCCGTGTTGCAATAAAGCTGTTTTAACTTTCATCGGATCTGCACCCGGTAAGTCAATTTTGTTAATCGCAACAACAATAGGAACTTCGGCAGCTTGTGCGTGGCGAATAGCTTCTACGGTTTGAGGCATAATACCGTCATTTGCAGCAACTACTAAAACCACAATATCCGTAACTTTGGCACCGCGAGCACGCATTTCGGAGAATGCTTCGTGTCCCGGGGTGTCAATAAATGTAATTTTGTTACCGCTTTCAACTTCAATTTGATATGCACCGATATGTTGAGTAATACCGCCGGCTTCTTTTGCTACGACATTGGTTTCTCTCAAAGCATCGAGAAGTGATGTTTTACCATGGTCAACGTGGCCCATAACCGTTACAACCGGAGCTCTCGGTAATTGTTTTTCCGGCGAGCTGTCTTCTGCGTTTTTCAAAACATCTTCAACATCGCTGTCGGCAACACGTTTCCATTTGTGTCCCATTTCTTCAACGATAATTTGAGCTGTATCGGCATCAATGGCCTGGTTAATTGTAGCCATAACACCCAATGACATAAGTTTTTTGATTACGTCGGCGCTTTTTTCTGCCATACGGTTAGCCAATTCTTGAACAGTGATGATTTCAGGAATTGTAACTTCTTTGATAATCTTTTCTTGCGGTTGAGCTACAACAACAGGTTTCGGTTGTTTTTTCTTGAAACGGCGACGTGGCGCACCAAAACCGTAATCGTCATCATCGTCATCACCGCCGAAACTGTTTATGCTTACTTTATTGTTGCGGCGTTGCGGTTCAAAACTGCGTTTTGTAACTTTTTTACGATCTTGTTCAAAAGCTTCATTTCTGTTGACATTACGTTTTTTGCCGCTGAATTTTTCATCATCGTCATCGTCGTCATAATCTTTTGAATGACGATCATTGTTTTTGAATGGTTTTTCTTCTTTAGTAGAAGGTTGAGCATTCTTTTGAGCGGCGGCCTTTTCTTTTTCTGCTTTTTCTCTGGCTGCTTTTTCTTCAGCTTCTTTAGCTTCTCTGATTTTTTGCTCTTCCAAAGCCAAACGTTGAGCTTCTTCCTCTTCTTTACGTTGCTTTTCCGCTTTTATTTCTTCTTCCAGTTTTTGGCGGGCAAGTTGTTTTTCTTCTTCTTGCTGTTGACGTTTTGCTTCGTGTTCTTTTGCTTCGGCAATAAGGCGCAATTTAGCTTGTGTAGCCTCGTCTAACTGTACTTCTTTGTTTTCGGCAGGAGCAGATGACGCAATAACTCTTTTTTTGCGGACTTCTACTTGCACAACTTTTTTACCATCGTGAGAAGATGCTTTTTCTCCCAAACCTTTTAATGTCAGGGTCTTTTTTCCCGATAAGGTTAATTTGGTTTTTGCACTATCTTCTGTCATATAAATATTTCTCCATCGTTTTTAAGAATTAATAAAATTTTGCCATTTTTGTAATTGATTGTGTACCATTTGTGCCATTTCGCTTTTAAGTAAAGCGGCGTGGACCGTGTTAACTCTGTTTAGTGCCTTGTCTAACTCCTCAACTGTGAATAATGTCAAAATTTCTACATTCTTTGCGGCCACTTTTATCTTTGCTTTGCCGTCTTCTCCGGCATCAACGGCATCAATAACATAAGCCACTTTATTTTTTGCCAGTTTTTCTTTTACTTTGTCAAAGCCGGAAACCAGCATACCTGCCTTTTTAGCCAAGTTTATAGCCTCTAAAGCACGGTTTTTCAAGATATTTTCTACAATTTCCAACAAGTTAGATATTGGTTTTACGTTTTTACCTAACTTTTTGAAAATGTTTTTTGCAATTGCTTGTTCAAGAGACTGTTTGGAGCAGGTTATATAAAAACCTTTTCCGGGCAGTTTCTTTTTGAAGTCAGGTATTACCTGATTGTCGGGAGTGAGGGTGAACCGCAGAAGTTCTTCCTGCGGTTTTTCCTCTCCTGTCAATAAGCATTTGCGATTTGGATTATTCTTCGTCATCCAAATTTTGTCCTTCGTTTTCAAACCAATGTTCACGAGCTGCCATAATTACTTTGTTAGCTTCGTCTTCGGATAAAACGTTATCGCCGAGCATTTCAATTAATTCATCAGCAGCCAAATCGGCAACATCGTCAAGAGTTTTAACACCTTTTTCAGCCAAGGTGATAATCATATCTTGATCAAGTCCTGTAACGGTTTTGATGGTTTCATCAATACCTAAGGTTTTGCTCTTTTTAGCAAATTCGGCATTGCGTTTGGTGATAAATTCTTTTGCTCTTTGTTGTAACTCGGTAGCAATATCATCATCAAAACCTTCGATTTCAGCCAATTCGTTCAATGCTACGCCGGCAACTTCGTCAACATTTGTAAAGCCTTCGGCAATGAGTAAGTGAGCAATCATTTCATCAACGTCTAATGCATCCATAAAGCGTTGAGAACGAACCTTGTTTTCATTTGCGCGACGTTCTTGTTCTTGTTCTTCCGTCAATACGTCAATGTCACAACCGAGTAATTGAGATGCGAGCTTAACGTTTTGACCGCGACGACCGATAGCAATAGAGAATTGTTCTTGCGGAACAACAGCTTCAATACGATTGCTTTCTTCGTCAATTACAACTTTGGTAACTTCGGCCGGAGCTAAAGCGCTTACGATATATTGAGCTCTGTCTTCGGAATATGGGATAATGTCAATTTTTTCGCCTTGTAATTCATTAACTACGGCTTGTACACGGATACCTCTTAAACCAACGCAAGCTCCAACCGGATCGATAGTTAAATCGTTAGCTTTAACCGAAATTTTTGCTTTCGAACCCGGGTCACGAGATACACTGATAATTTTAACGATGCCGTCATAGATTTCAGGAACTTCTTGAGTAAACAAAGCGGCCAAAAATTGCGGGCAGGTACGAGACAAGAAGATTTGCGGACCTTTGTTTTCACGACGAACATCTAAAACATAGGCTCTGATTCTGTCGCCGTTTTTGAATTTTTCTCTTGGTATAATTTCATCATAACGCAAGATAGCTTCAGTTTTACCCATATCAACAATAACGTTTCTTAAACTGCCGTTTGCGCCGACTTCAATTCTTTTAACGGTTCCGTTAATAATGGTGCCGATTTTTTCTTTGTATTCTTCATATTGGCGATTGCGTTCAGCTTCACGAACTTTCTGAACAATTACTTGTTTTGCTGTTTGTGCAGCAACGCGACCAAAATCAATCGGAGGAAGCGGATCAACAACATAATCGCCTACTTTTGCGTTTTCGTCATCTAATAATGCGTCTTCAAGCAAAAGTTGGTTGCATTTATTTTCTTCGTCATATTCTTCAACGATTAAAAGATAGTGAGCCAATGAGATTGCACCGTTTTTGCGGTCAATGTGAGCTCTGATGTCGTTTTCAAAACCATAACGAGAACGTCCGGCTTTTTGAATTGCTACTTCTAAAGCGGTAAAAACGTCTTCTTTATCAATATTTTTTTCGGTAGCTACCGAATTAACAACCATGATGATTTCCGGTCTGGGCATATTTTCAATATTTTGCATTTTTTCCTCTATTGAAAGTTGGGTTAATTTATTCTTCATCTTCCGCAGCTGCTTCAGCTTCTGCGATAGCTAAAAGTTCGTCGGTAAGCAATAATTTTGCTTTTGATACGGCATCATAAGGAATTGTCCATTCCTTATCGTCCATTAAAAATATTATATCTTCACCATCAACACGAATGATGCGACCTTTGAATCTTTTGCGTTTTTCAATTTCCGTATCAGTTTCGATTTTAGCTTCAAATCCTTCGAAACGAACGAAGTTTTCAAGAGCAACCAAAGGTCTGTCTAAACCCGGAGAAGATACTTCAAGAGTATATCTTCCGGAAATAGGATCTTTTTCATCCAAAATAACCGAAATAGCTCGGCTTACGGTAGCACAATCGTCAACAACCATATTGTTACGGTCTTTTCTCTCTATCATAACTTGTAATGTAGGGTTAACATTACCGATTGTCATAATACGCACCAAGTCAAAACCTAAATTGTTGATTGTGGGTTCCAACATATCGTGCAAATGATGTTTTTTTTGCATAAATTTTTCCTTTTTCTAACAAAAAAGCGGGGCTTTCGGCCCCACTTTCAAAAACTTAATATGAAAGAATAGTCAACATATAACATATTTTTTTGAAAAATAAAGAACTTTTTTATAATTTGCAAAAATTTTTATTATGTGGTAGTATTTTTCCTGTTTCGGAGGAATATATGAGCGTTTTGGAAAAATTTGAACAAAGAATATCAGAAGTACGGTCGAATGAAGATTGTGAGGGCATTATAAGTGATATTTGTTCATCAACGAAGCTGCATAACAAAGATAGAAGGGAACTTTTAGAAAAAATTATTTCTTCTCCAAAGTTTGAAAAACCATCTAAAAAACTTTGTGCCGAATTCTATACTGCTTTAACAGAGATGTATAATGATGGTGTTTTGGAATTAATTTATAAATTTTCGCAAAAAAACGGATATGAGTATAGTAAAAGCTTAGGTGTTTGTGTAGCGACAAACACGTGGCCGGGAAGAAAGGCGACCGAAGCTTTAATTATTTTAGAAAAAGCGGCGGTAGCTTCATCTGAAAACAGAAATGCTTATTTTGATATTCTGTATCATGTTAATAGCGTGATAAACGAGGGTAAAGACGAAGATAACAGAATTGCCGAACAGGAAGAATTGATTTGTAAAATATTGAAAGACGTTCCCGCCGGTATAATGCTTGAAGATGAGGCTGAAATATATACGGATACAATCAAAGCTTTTTCTTCTATTTTGAATTTGAATAATCCGAGACATGTTTCTCTGTTGCTTGAACATCTTGATTATGCCGCTAAAAATATCAAACATAGCTTTGAGGGCGGGGATAATATCTCCGTTTTATGCGGCAGCATACTCAAAGACAGCAGAATTACTCCGGATATTGAGGCCGAATTTCTAAATGTATTGAATACGGCAGCAATGAACGGAAATTCCATTACCGGTGATGTGTTCAGTTTTACTCATAACGAACAAAGGCTCCCCGTTTATATTAACGAAATAAATAAAATTGAAAGACAATTAAAACAAAAAAACATTTCAAGTGAGTTTTGCGACTATGCTTTGTTATTGGCAAATGAATTTTCTGCAGACACCGGTATTGATAAGAATGTTTTGTTGAGTTTGGTGCAATCGGCTCAAAGAAGCAAAACATCTGTTTCTCGTAAATTTATATCGTTATGTATTGATTTAGCATCGCATGATAAGTTCCGTGATGAAGCTGTTGCAATTTTTCACAAAGAGGTTCCTTCTATTATAAAACAGGCGGCGAATAATAGAGATATACTCGGATATGCTTATGATTTTTATGAGACATTACCGGAAGATTATTCGGATGAAAAAATTATACCGGATATTTTGTTACTGGCGAAGAAAACATCAAACAATTTTTGTCCGTTATTGATAAAGAGGGGATATTATAAAGAGGCTTTTGAAGCCATTAGAGAAAATATTGCGAATTTTGGAAAAGTAAAAGAGCCTAAAAGACAACTTCTTAGCACATATTGGGAATCTCTGGATGATATTGTTAATTATGTAGCAAAACAGCCTGATAATGAAGATAT
>JAFYRQ010000007.1 GCA_017546885.1 Alphaproteobacteria bacterium | reverse complement strand
GCAGAAGTTGCAAAAACTACACCTGAAGCTAATGTTAATATGTTTGAGTTTCCTGCTATTCCGGGGTTAGGTAGCACAAATGGTATGGATTTCCGTTTGCAGGCATTAAACAGCAGTGATCCGCTTTTGTTGGATGGTGCTTTGCAAACATCGTTAGGCAGAATGAATACATCGGGAATTTTGAGTTATGCTTTTTCAACCTACAATGCGAAAACTCCGCAAATTTTCGTTGATGTAAATCGTGAAAAAGCTGAGTCAATGAAAACATCTGTGGGTGATATTTATGGTGCATTGGGGCAATATCTCGGTTCATCATATATCAATGACGTGAACTTCGGTACTCAGGTTAATAAGGTTGTGGTTCAATCAGATTGGCCTTTCCGAAAAGATATTAACAGTATAAACAATCTTTATGTAAAAAACACCGAAGGAAAAATGGTTCCGTTAGGCGGTATGATTAGCTTGCGTAAAAATCTCGGTCCACGAGTTGTAACTCGTTATAATCAGTATCCGTCTGCTACTATAAATGCGATTGCTCGTCCGGGTATCAGTACCGGTGAAGCAATGGCAAAGCTAGAGCAATTATCAAGAGAAACTTTGTCAGAAGATTATAGTTTTGACTGGTCCGGCATGAGCTTCCAAGAAAGAGAAAACCAAGGAACTATTGGAACGTTGATTTTGTTGGCGATTACTTTTGCATATTTGTTCTTAGTAGCACAATATGAAAGTTGGTCAACTCCAATTCCGGTATTAGCATCAGTTTCCGTTGCTATGTTAGGTGCTTTGTTAGGTTTGTTTATTCATAGCTTACCATTGTCTATCTATGCTCAACTCGGTTTAGTATTGTTAGTCGGTTTAGCTGCTAAAAATGCTATTTTGATTGTAGAATTTGCAAAAGAAGAAAGAGAAAGAGGTTCTTCAATCGGAAAAGCTGCATTAGTAGGGCTAAAAGAACGTTTCCGTGCCGTGTTGATGACTGCCTTTACTTTCATTTTAGGTGTGTTACCTATGGTGGTGGCAACCGGAGCAGGGGCTAACAGCCGTATTGCAATCGGTGTTCCGGTATTTTATGGAATGTTAATTGGTACAGCCGCAGGTTTGATAATTATTCCGATGTTGTATGTATTGTTCCAAACAATAACCGAAAAGTTGTTTCCTAAAAAAGAAATAGCGGAATAAAAATAAAAAATCGCTTTGAATTTCAAGGCGATTTTTTTTGTATGGTAAAATATTTATATCTTGACTTTTTGTCTAAAATTTAGGATAATAAAATCCTAAACATTAATTTTTAAGATATTATGAATACTAAGATTTACTTTTTCCTCACTAATGAGGAGTCTAACAAGGGTTACTCATCATCAGTTCGTGCTATGGCAGCTTGCTGTCCTCATGACACAGTTATCGATGCAAAAGATATCAAGAACCTTCCTAAGGATGCAGTTCTCGTTTCTGCCGGTAACATGGGTTACGAGCTTCTCAAGAAGTACGGTAACGGACAGGAGATGATTTTGGCAACTGACCGCTATTCAGGCGAGGATCTCGACGCTCTCAACTGCCATCTTCTCACTATCATCGCACCTCAGTGCGAGTTGGATAAGTACAAGGCAGCAACACGTCGTCATCTTGTTCTTGTGTCTGCTGATATGGTCGCAGCACCTACCAAGTCTCAGATGGAAGAGTGGTGTCACGACTTCATCGACAACAATACAAAGGAAGTTTTCGATAGCATTTTCGAAAATCGTCCGGAGTATTACTTCTTCTTCGGTGGTCGTGTAGCTGATTACACTCAGCCTACCGGTTGGAAGGAGAACACTGTCGAGCAGTTTGAGGACACTGCCGAGCATCTTATGCTTGAGGCAGACGGTCGCAACACTTTCGTAGTATTCCACGGCTTGCGTTCTCGCACACGTGGTGATAAGTCTAACGACTTCGCTCCACAGAATGCAGCTATCGCAAAGCTTCGTGAGATGCGTGCAGATGGACAGGTTGTGCTTGTTCTCGGTTATATGGAGAATGGTCCTTCACTCTTGGTTATCAAGGACGGCGAGGAGGTTCTCTATCCGATTAACAACGCCAATGCCGGTGGCTACTACCTCGCTATTCACATGGCGGTAAAGAGTGGTGGCAAGATGGTGTTTACTGCTGAGCAGATGAACTTCATGAACGAGGCTCTTACTATGGGCTCAATCGTGAACTGGCGCAGTATTCGTCCTTTCGGTACAGCTGACGGATGGTTGCTGACCGTTCCTTCAAACGAGGAGACACATCGCAATGTGTATATCACCTTGAAGGAGCAGGGAATACCTATGACACAGGTCGAGGCTTTCCGTAAGGTAATTGCCTAATCATCCTTGTTGGAGTTAGGAGATACAGGTGTCGCATTTGCGGCACCTGTTCTTTTTTGCCTGTTTTTTGCTTATAGAGAAGAATTTTTAAAATTTCTCGTTAACTTTTATATCCGTTTTTTCTGAAAAATCGATTTTAAGGCCGTTTTTTTGCTCATACAGTGGTTTTTGCCTGTTTTAGTCGGGGATAAGTTTAATAAAAATATGTCAGTTTGTTATTAATCTGTTATATTGTCGGTCAGTAAAATAACAAAATAAGGTAAAAAGATGACAGAAGAAATTAAGGATGAAAACATCGTTGCCAATGTTGTCGATAAACCGGCTCAAGATATTACTCCGATTGATATTTCGGAAGAAATGCGCCGTTCTTATCTCGACTATGCAATGAGTGTTATTGTTTCTCGTGCGCTTCCTGATGTTCGAGATGGTTTGAAACCGGTTCATCGTCGTATCATTTATTCAATGTATGAAAACGGCTATGATTATAACCGTCCGTTCAGAAAATCTGCCCGCATCGTCGGTGACGTTTTGGGTAAATATCACCCGCACGGTGACAGCTCGGTTTATGATGCAATGGTTCGTATGGCTCAGCCGTTCTCAATGCGTGTTCCGATGATTGACGGCCAAGGAAACTTTGGTTCTATGGATGGTGATAGCGCAGCTGCTATGCGTTATACCGAAGCACGTTTAGCCAAAGTAGCTCACGCATTAATTGAAGATATTGATGAAGATACCGTTGATTTTATGCCTAACTATGACGAAAGCTTGCAAGAACCGACAGTTCTTCCTGCTCGTTATCCTAACTTGTTGGTTAATGGTACAAACGGTATTGCCGTCGGTATGGCAACAAATATTCCTCCGCACAACTTGGGAGAAATTATTTCAGCTTGTTGTGCATATATCGATAACCCTGATATTACTATCGACGAACTTATAAACTATGTTCCGGGACCGGATTTTCCGACCGGAGGTCTTATTTTGGGACAAGGAGGTGCAAAATCGGCATATTATACCGGTCGCGGTTCGGTTATGATGCGTGCCAAATGCTCTATTGAAGAAGTTCGTAAAGATAAAGAAGCTATCATTGTTCACGAAATTCCTTACCAAGTTAATAAGGCTGCCTTGGTTCAAAGAATTGCCGAATTGGTTAAGGAAAAGAGACTTGAAGGTATTTCGGATATTCGTGATGAATCAGACCGTCAAGGTGTTCGTGTAGTTATTGAAGTAAAAAGAGATTTTCAAGCAGATGTTATCTTGAATCAACTTTACAAATATACTCCGTTACAAACAAGTTTCGGTATGAATATGTTGGCAATCAACGGCGGTCGCCCGATGATGATGAACTTAAAAGAAATCATTGCCGCATTTATTGAATTTCGTGAAGAAGTTATTCGTCGTCGTACAATTTATCAACTTAACAAAGCTCGTGATAAAGCTCATACTTTAGTAGGTTTGGCAATTGCAGTTGAAAATATCGACCCTGTTATCGAGCTTATTCGTACTGCTCCATCTCCGCAAGAAGCAAAAGAGGCTCTTGTTTCAAGAGCTTGGCCGGCAGGAGACGTAGAACCGTTGGTTATCTTGATTGATGAACCGGACAGAAAAGTTGAAAACGGTCACTACTATTTGTCAGAAGCTCAAGCTAAAGCAATTCTTGATTTAAGATTACACCGTTTGACAGGTTTGGAACGTGATAAGATACACCAAGAATTAGTAACCTTAGGTGAAGAAATTAAAGAATGTCTCTCTATTTTGGCAAGCAGAGAAAAACTCTATGGTATTATGCGTGATGAATTGTTTGCAATTAAAGATGAATATGCAACTCCTCGTCGCACCAAAATTGAAGATATTGAATATGATCAAGATGTAGAATCTTTGATTCAATGAGAAGAGATGGTTGTTACCGTTACCGATGCCGGTTACATTAAACGTGTTCCGTTGAACGCATATAAGGCGCAAAAACGCGGCGGTAAAGGTAAGTCAGGTATGTCAACAAAAGAAGAAGATTTTGTATCTCGTTTGTTTGTTGCTTCTACTCATGCTCCGGTATTGTTCTTCTCATCAAAAGGTTTGGTATATAAGCTTAAAGTTTATAAATTACCTTTAGGTTCGCCTACTTCAAAGGGTAAACCGTTTATAAACTTGTTGCCGTTAGATGAGGGGGAAAATATTACAACAATTATGCGTTTGCCTGAAAATGAGGCAGATTGCAAAGATATGTCTATCGTATTTTCAACTAAGAGCGGTATGATACGTCGTAACAGTCTTATGGATTTTGTAAACGTTCAATCAAACGGTAAGATTGCAATGAAACTTGACGATGATGACAAGCTCATTAATGTTCGTATTTGTGATGAAAACGATGATATTATGTTGGCAACTCGTGGCGGTAAATGTATTCGTTTCCCTGTTACCGATGTTCGTGTGTTTGTCGGACGTAACTCTGTCGGTGTTCGCGGTATTAAACTTGCAGACAAAGATGAAGTTATTTCAATGTCTGTATTGAAACACAGCGATGCAACAGCAGAACAACGTGATGAATATTCTCGTATTTCTTCCGCAATCAAACGTATGGAAGCCGAAAACGGCAATACCGTAACCGTTAAAGCTACGGATACCGGATTACTCAATGTTTTGACTGCAGAACAATTTGAAGAAATGCAAGCAAATGAACAGTTTATCTTAACTGTTACCTGTACCGGATATGGCAAACGTTCATCTTCTTATGAGTATCGTGTAACCGGTCGTGGCGGTTCAGGTATTGCCAATATGGAAATGTCACCGAGAAATAAAGAAGTGGTAAGTTCTTTCCCGATTGAGGATAATAACCAGATTATGATGGTTACCGATGGCGGAAAACTTATTCGTATGCCGGTAGAAGACATCAGAATTGCCGGACGTAAAACTCAAGGTGTAATTTTATTCCGTACGGCAGAAGATGAGCAGGTTGTTTCTGTTACTTGGTTAGATGCAGACTCAAAAGACGAAGAAGAATTGGAAAACGAAACCGGTTCTGAAGTTTTGGGAGAAAGCGTAGCTGATGAAAGCGATGATGCAGAAACAGTTATGGAACCTGCAATTCAAAATGAAGAAGACTAGTTTTTTCTTCTGACTGTTAAAGCGGTTTTGGTTATATAATCAAGACCGCTTTTTTATTTGCTTTTTTGTCAAAAATAAGTTATTATTGCCCAATATAGGAGATAACAATGTTTGAATATTTCAAAAGAAAATTTGTAAGATTACAAGGTAAAATAGAGATAGATACTTATCCAAAATATTACGAGGAAAACGATTGTATCATCAGAGAAGAGGAAGATGGTACACGTTACATTGTGACTTTAGATAAAGACTATAACGAACATATTGCGGGGGTTTACAATGGCTAAAGCAAAACCGTGGATGATTGTTATTGCCGGTCCTAACGGAGCAGGTAAATCTACTTTTTATGATCAGGTTTTGAAAGATGATCCGTTTTTCAAAAAAGCCGAATTTATAAATTTGGATAATGAAGCTAAAGAGCTGGCAGGAGAAGACGGAGACGTGAACGATTTTATGTTTGAAGCAGGGCGTAATATTCGCAATCGTTTGCGTGAAAAAATGGAGAAAAAACAAACCTTTATATATGAAACAACCGCCTCGGGAAGAACACATTTAAAGCTCATTGAAATGGCTAAAGAAGAGGGCTTTAATATAGCTTCCATTTTTATCGGTTTGTCATCAGCCCATTTGTCATATTTGCGTGTTCAACAAAGAGTTAGAAACGGAGGACACGATGTTGCTACTGATGATATTGAACGCAGATTTCCCAATATTATGAAACGTTTTCCGGATATGTTGCGATTAAGCGATGTTTCTATGGCTTTTGATAATTCCAAAAAAACTCCTTATGAGCTTATTTTTATGATGGATGAAAGAAAATTGCTCGTATTCCATACATATCCGAAATGGATGAATACGGCATTGAAAGGTCGTAAAACTCGCAAAGATATGGTTCATATCACAAAAGAGGATTTTTTGAGCATGAATGACAAAAAAAGAATGGATATGACAAAGCGTATTTTTAAAAGTCTTGAAGAGGTAGAGACAACGAAATAGGTGTTATTATGCAAATAGCCAATAAGAGTGACATTTGTCAGCTAATAACAGATATAAAGGAAGGAGATAAAATCCCGACATCTCCGTATAATAAGAAAGCCTTTCCTAATAGAGAAGGAGGATATGATATTATTGCGGATATATCTTCTTTTTCTGAAATTTTTGAAAGAGCTACTTCAAGGTATGAATATAAAAAACGAAACAGACATTTTGGAGGTGTATCTACATATAGAAACATCAGAAAAGAAGCAGAAGAGTTAGGTATCACACCGGAATTATATTTGAGAATCTCCTGTATTCAAGATGAAATATTAATGCTTAATGTAAATACTGACGAAGAAAAAAGAATGGGAATTTTACGCGATTCAAAAAACAAGGATGGTATAAAGCTATCAACTATGATGTTTAGCGGTATGGGAATGTGTACGGAAAGTTCTATTTTATCACAGGCATATCTGCAATCTTGCGGCATAAAATCGTATTTATGTTCTGGAGCATTACAGCAAGGAAAAACATTTACAGATAAAGATGGAGAAGAAATAACAACATGGAAACCTACTGAGGATCACCACTTTTTAATGATTGAAGATAACGGAAAAATGTTTTTATTAGATCCGTTTAATTCGAGAGAGTGTTCAATGCCCAGAGTATATAATACAGGTCTGACACATGAGGAGTTCCTTGAAGTAGCAAATGGTAATGAATCAAAAATGCTGGGTTTTAGGGGAGCTGATTTATCCCAAACCGATGAAAATCTATGTCTTGGATATTGCAAGAAGAATCCGACAATTCAAGGAATAAAAGTTGTTAATTTAGATGCTTTGAACCAAGCCGCTCAAAAAAATAGATAAACGAAGATATAAAATCGGTATTGACATATTGGACAAAATAATATATATCCTGCAAAGTTATTTTATAATTTATACCTTATTAGCTATGGAAAAAACTATCTATGCAGATGTCTCACTTGTAGAAAGCAAGTTGGACTATTACCGACACAGTTTTGCCGAAGGATTAATTTCAAAAGAAAATTATGAAGCAATCTGTGCAAGATATTCAAAAATTCTAAAACAATTAAAAGGTGGGCGATAGCGCATCAAATATTAACAAAAGACCGCTTTGATTTATTGCTCAAAGCGGTTTGATTTTTTTATTTTAATTTTTCTCGTAAATATTTTGCCGTATAACTTTTTTTCGATTTTGCAACTTCTTCAGGAGTTCCTTGAACAACAATTTTTCCGCCTCCGTCACCGCCTTCCGGTCCCATATCAACTATATAATCCGCAACTTTTATAACATCGAGATTATGTTCGATAACGACTACGGTATTTCCTTGCTCGACAAGTGCCTGCAACACTTTTAGCAGTTTATTTATATCATCAAAATGGAGACCTGTTGTCGGTTCATCTAAAATATATAAAGTTTTTCCGGTTGCTTTCTTTGATAATTCTTTAGACAACTTAATTCTCTGAGCTTCACCGCCCGATAATGTAGTTGCCGATTGTCCGAGATGGATATATCCTAATCCTACCTTTTGCAAAAGCTCCAGACGATTTTTAATGGAAGGAATAGCTTCAAAAAATGTATGAGCCTCATCAACAGTCATATCTAGAACATCAGCAATTGATTTTCCTTTGTATTTCACTTCCAAGGTTTCTCGATTAAAACGTTTTCCTTTACAAACATCGCAAGCAACATAAACATCAGGCAAAAAGTGCATTTCTATTTTTGTAACACCATCGCCTTGACAAGCTTCACATCTGCCTCCGGCAACATTAAACGAAAATCTTCCGGCAGAATATCCTCTTGCTTTTGCTTCAGGAAGTCCGGCAAACCATTCTCTGATATAAGAAAATACACCGGTATAAGTTGCCGGATTAGAACGAGGTGTCCTTCCGATGGGAGACTGGTCTATATCTATAACCTTGTCAATATTTTCAAGCCCTGACAACTTGTCATATTTTCCTGCGTGTTCACGGCTTCCGTTAAGTTCCTTATTGATAGCCTTAAAAAGTGTTTCTAAAATAAGAGAAGATTTTCCTCCTCCCGAAACACCGGTAACGCAAGTAAATGTTCCTAACGGAATTTTTAAGTCAACGTTTTTAAGATTATTGGTTTTAGCACCGGTAATTTCAATAAACTTTCCGTTACCGCTTCTGCGACGAATAGGAACAGATATTTCTTTTTTACCGGTAATATATTGTGCCGTAATACTGTCAGGATTTTTTAATACCTCATCAACACTACCTAAAGCCATAACTTTACCGCCGTTTTCGCCGGCTCCGGGTCCCATATCAACCAAAAAATCAGCTGATTTAATTGCATCTTCGTCATGTTCTACAACAATAACCGTGTTTCCTATATCCCTCAATCTGTTTAATGTTGACAACAAGCGGTCATTATCTCTTTGATGTAAACCGATTGACGGTTCATCTAAAACATACATAACACCGGTTAATCCGGAACCTATTTGCGAGGCTAAACGTATTCTTTGAGCTTCTCCGCCGGACAATGAACCGGATTGTCTGGAAAGTGTTAAATAATCAAGTCCGACGTTATTCAGAAATTGCAGACGTTCAATTATTTCTTTTAAGATTTTAGAGGCAATTTCAGCTTTTTTAGGCGATAATTGTTCTTCTACTTTCGAAAACCATTCCAAAGCTTGTTTAATTGACATTTCTGAGGCATCCATAATATCAAGTCCGCATATTTTTATAGCCAAAGCCTCCGGTTTTAGCCGTTTACCTTTGCAATAATCACATGTTGCCGAAGATTGATACTTTGAAAACTCTTCTCTTACCCAGTTCGAGTCGGTTTCTAAAAATCTTCGTTCCATATTAGGGATTACCCCTTCAAAAGGCTTATCGGTTACAAAACGAGAATAATACATCGGCACACATACATTTCCTGAACCGTAAAGAATGATGTTTTTTGCCTTTTCCGGAATATCTTTCCATGGCATTTTACTGTCTATTCGTAAAAAATCGCACAAAGATGTAATTGTTTGATTATAAAAAGCAGAACGTCCGGCATCCCAAGGGGCAATAGCACCTTTTGATAAAGATAAATTAGGATTAGGAACAATCAAATCCGGATCCATATAAAGTCTTGCACCGATACCGTCGCAATGAGGGCATGCACCATAAGGATTGTTAAATGAAAATAATCTTGGCTCAATTTCTTCAATGGTAAAACCCGAAACGGGACAAGCAAATTTAGATGAATAAGTTTTTGTTTCTCCGGCGCTTATGTTTTCAACAAACAATAGTCCGTCACTTAACTTTAAAGCTGTTTCGATTGATTGTGATAAGCGTTCTTCAAGCCCGGGTTTAACTACAATTCTGTCGACAATAACTTCAATGTTATGTTTTTGATTTTTGTTTAATTCCGGAGTTTCGTCAAGGCTATAAACTTCTCCGTCAATTTTTATTCGCTGAAATCCTTGTCTTTGTAAATTTTCAAATTCTTTTTTGAATTCTCCTTTTTTACCTCGAGCTATCGGAGCCAAAAGCATAATTTTGCTTCCTTCCGGCATTGTTATAATCGCATCGGTCATTTGTGAAACGGTTTGAGATTCAATCGGAAGACCTGTGGCCGGAGAATAGGGGGTTCCTGCTCTTGCCCATAACAGACGCATATAATCGTATATTTCGGTAATTGTGCCGACTGTTGAACGCGGATTGTGGGAGGTTGTTTTTTGTTCAATGGAAATGGCAGGCGACAATCCCTCAATAGAGTCTACTTCGGGCTTTTTCATTAGGTCTAAAAATTGGCGCGCATAAGCTGAAAGGCTTTCCACATATCTGCGTTGACCTTCCGCATAGATTGTATCAAAGGCCAAAGATGATTTTCCTGAACCGGATATACCTGTTATTACCGTCAGCTTGTTTTTTGGAATTTTTATATCAATATCTTTAAGATTATGCTCTCTTGCGCCTTTTATATCTATATATTCCATTATAAATCTCCTGTGAAAAATATAGACAGCAACAACAAATTTAGCAACAAAAATCCCTAAAATAAGCAAATAAAAGCGATATTTTGTCAATAACAATGCTTTGTGCTTGCCAATATATTAAAAATTAGTTAATATTGGTAGAGTTTAGTACTAAAATAAATAAAGAAGAACGAAATGAAGAACTTTTTTAGAAATATATTGTTGGGAGCTGTGTTACTCTCTCCGTTTAATGCTTTTGCAGAAATAAATATTGCGGTTATTACTCCTATGGGTAACGACTATAAATATTTTAGCGAAGAATTGATTAACGGTGCAAAAATTGCGGTTGATGAGATTAATAATCGTGGCGGTTTGCAAGGTAAAAAGATAAATCTTTTACCGATTGACGACCCTTGTGATGACAATCTTTCTCTTTCGGCTGCACAAATGATGTCACTGAATAAGGTTGCGGATAATAAGATTTATATGGTAATCGGTCCTACCTGTAACAATGCTGCCGATGATGTTGCAGAATTGTTGGCAAAAGCAAAAATTTTGCAAGTGCACCCGACAAGCGTAAGTAAAGCCAGATATAATCGCGCACATAAAGGAATAATCCACTTTACCGGGTATAAAGAAGAACAGGCAAAAGAATTAACACGTTTTGTTTTTTCTCACTATCCGCAACATACAATGGCCGTATTTTATGACGGAAAAGATATGGATATGACTTCGGTTGCCGATACTATCAGACTCGAATATGAAAAACCTGAAAGTAAGGGTAATTTAGTTCTTATTAACTATGCAGAGCAAGGTGGAGATATTGATGCCGCCGTATCAAAGGCAACAGACGGTGAGGCTACTCTCGTTTATATTTTGGGAACACATGATAATATCATAAAGACAATTGAAAAATTAAAAACAATGGATTCTGAAATTGTTGTTTTTGCGGACAGATACCACTTAAATAAGAAATTTGCCCGTAAAATGAAAGATTTATCAGAAGACAGTTTTATGATGTCTTTACCGCCTTTAACACAAAATCCGAATTTTGCTTCAAGCTTGGTCAGACTTCGTTTATGGGGAATTGAGCCGGAAGGATTGATGCCTTACGGATATTTGTCGGTAAAAATGTGGTCAAATCTGGTAAAAGAAACAAAATCATTCAAATATGATAAAATCTTAAAACAACTTGAAGCAAATCCGATTAATACCGGATGGGATACCGTAACATTTATTAACGGTATTCCTGAAAAATCATTGCCTTATGTTATTTATCGTATTCGTGATGGCGAATATACACAGGTATATTGATTTGTTTTTGACTATAATATTAATTAAATTATATTCGTAGTAGTTTTAATTTTAGAGAAAAAGAGAGAAAAAATGGCTGGAAGTATAAACAAAGTGATTTTGGTCGGTAATCTTGGTGATGATCCGAGAGTTAATACAACACAAAACGGTAGCAAAGTTGTTAATTTGAGTGTTGCTACAACCGATACATGGAAAGATAAAGTTTCCGGAGAAAGAAAAGACAGAACCGAATGGCATCGTGTAGTTATTTTTAATAACCAGTTAGCTGATGTTGCAGAAAGATTTTTGCGTAAAGGCTCAAAAGTTTATATTGAAGGTCAATTGCAAACACGCTCTTGGGACGATGCTAACGGTCAAAAGAGATACACAACAGAGATTGTTTTGCAAAACTATACAGGAACATTGGTAATGCTTGACGGACGTGGTGAAGGTGCTTCTTCAGGCGGAGACGTATTTTCTGCATCTGCATCAAACGGATGGGATTCTGCTCCGGCAACTGCTCCTATTGATGACGATATTCCTTTCTAGAAATATAACTAAATGTAATAAAAGAACTCGGGATTTTCCCGAGTTTTTTTGTTATGCAATATTTGATAAAGCTTCCAACAAATCGTTTTGAACTTCTTCAACTTGCGCATAATTTATTTTGTATTGGTTTGCTAAATCATCAATTTGATTTTGATTAAGATTTTTAACATCATCAGCAGTCAGAGCCTTTGGAGTAATATCAAATACTGAGTAATAGTCTTTGAACTTATACTCTCCGCCGGTAAGCTTGTCTGATACTGTGAGCCATTGATTAGGGATACCGAAAGAATCAGCAGCAATAAGTCCGTGCATTGAAGTTGAAAGAACAAATTCACATTC
>JAFYRQ010000049.1 GCA_017546885.1 Alphaproteobacteria bacterium | reverse complement strand
CTCGAAGCCTTTTTTTGTTGCGTTTATTTTTTTTCGTAATAATATTATCTATTATTTAACAAAGGAGAAAGAAATGACTGTTTTTTATATTGTTGCCGGAGCTGCGGTTTTATACTTTATCTTGGCATATAACGGATTGGTAGCGGCTCGTCAAAGAGTTAAAGAAGGAGCGGCAGATATAGATACGTTGCTGAAACGCCGTTATGATTTGATCCCTAACTTGGTAGAAACCGTAAAAGGGTATGCAGCTCATGAAAAACAAACTTTGGAACAGGTTGTTTCTGCCCGTTCTCAAGCAATGAATACATCCGGCTTAGGGGAAGATAAAACTCAAGTTGAAAATGCTCTGAGCGGAACATTAAAAAGTCTTTTTGCTATTAGCGAAAGCTATCCTGATTTGAAAGCTAATCAAAACTTTTTGGAATTACAACAAGAGTTGAGTGATACTGAAAACAAAATTCAAGCTTCACGTCGTTTTTATAACTCTACGGTGATGGCAATGAATACAAAAGTAGAATCGTTTCCGGCTAATATTGTTGCAAAAATGTTCGGTTTTTCAAAAGAAGCATTCTTTGAATTAAGTGAGGAAGAGAAAAAATTGGCTTCACAACCGCCAAAAGTATCATTTTAAGGTATAAAAAATGGCACAAGCAGTTACACTATATGATCATATAGCTGAAAATAATCGCAAAACAGTATTGTTAGTTGCTTTGTTTCCTATTGCACTTGTCATTCTGATGGCGATTGCCTGTGTGTGTGCTATTTCGATAATTGATGATAGAGATTGTACATTAGAAGGAATCGGTTACATATTGTCTGTTTTTCCAAATGCAAAGCAATATATTCATGAAAATAATGCTCATTTGTGGAGTGGAGTAGGCTATGCTTTTGCTTATTCTTTTTTTATAACGGTTATAGCTTTGGTTTGGTCTTTTATTTCCTTTAATATCGGAGATAAAATGATTATCAATTCTTGTTTTGCAAACGAAATTAACAGGAAAGAGAATCCGAAAATTTATAATATGGTTGAAAATGTTGCTATTGCAGCCGGATTGCCTATGCCTAAACTGTATATAATAAATGACAGTTCGTTAAACGCTTTTGCAACGGGGAAAAATCCTGAAAACGCATCGGTTATTCTTACAACAGGGATTATTGACAGACTCGAGCCGATAGAACTCGAAGCGGTAATTGCTCACGAAATGGCTCATATCGGAAACAGAGATATAAGGTTAAATATGTTTATTATTACCGGTTTAAGTGTTTTCGGTTTTATTGCTGATGTTATACGTAGGAGTTTGACTGTTAACACCAGACGCAAATCTGATAAAAATAGTTCGGGTGTATATATCTTCTTGTTTTTTATAATGTTGGCATTGATAATATTCAATGCTGTTATAGCTCCGCTGATACAACTTGCTGTATCACGAAAAAGAGAATATGCGGCAGATGCCACGGGTGCTTTGATTATCAGAAATCCGTTAGCGTTGGCTTCAGCTTTGGAAAAAATTTCGCAGGATGCCAGGGTGGAAGTTTTGGATAAGCAACCGCGTGTAGCGATAGCTTGTATTGCTAATCCCTCGTTATCGGCATTTTTTAAGGAAAAAGAACTTTTTTCAACACATCCTTCTATTGAAAGTCGAATTTATCGTTTGCGTCAGTCGGCCGGAAGATTGTAAAATTATTTGACAATTTTTGTCTAAAGAGTATAATGCAGATACAGTTTGTTATTTTAGGAGAACAGACATGGGAAGTGCTCTTAATCGATTTAATGCAAAAGATAAACATTCTTGGCCGAGACGTATGTTGTCTTTTTTGGGGCGAAAAGTTGATTTGCCTGATGATGAGCATGCGTGGTCTTATCGAACAATTAAAAAATATGGTAATGTTGATAAAAAAGTAGCGGAATACCATCGTAAATACAAAAGTATAGATGAAGGTCGAGAGCTTAAGTATTATGATGGGGTTATGAGCGAGCAGGCTAAAGTTGTTCGAGATAAGGGATATGATAAAATTGATGAAATGGCTTTGGAACTGTTGGAAAAAGGTTATCGTATCGTAAAGAGCAGTGCTATTACTCCTAAAGGCGGAGATTATGAGAATAAAACTCCGAATGCAAGCAATATGTTTTATGAACAACGATTTAATCAGGAAGAATTTATAGGGTTGTATGATTATTTCGGTTGTTATCAAAATAATTTTCCTGACTACTTTTCTGAAAAAGGAGCTTTTGAGGAATACGCAAAAACTCATGATATTTGGGTTGTTGAAGAAATCGAAACAGGACGTCCTGTTGCTTTTTCTACATATTGCATAAACAATAATGAAGAAGACCGAAAGTTATACGGAACAAGAGAAGATCAAAAATTGTTATATCATGATACCGTTGCTTTAGATGCTGAATTGCAAGGTAAAGGTATCGGTATGAAAATTATGGATATAATGGATGCTTATTACCTTAGAACAATGGGACGTGATAATATTAATTTTGCTCTTTGTACAGGTGATATTAATTCTAATGATAAAGGTGTTATTTCTAAAGGTTTCCACGAAAAAAGAGGTTTTGGGAATTGGGTTGAAGGAACAGCTCCTTTTAAAAAATGGGTTGATCGTTTTGTAAATGGGGTTAATAAAAAATATAACGGAAAAGCCCCGGAAAAACCGAAGTTAATGGTTGCTTCATATAGAAACGGATTATCTATCTGATTTGTGATATAACAAAATCGCGGTAAAGTTTTTTGAAATTTTCATCTTTTTTCAAATTATGAAAATCGGGCATATCGGTTGCTCGGATGTCTTTCGCTTTGTTGAAAATATCAAAACAGATGTGAACAGCTTTATCAAATTCTTCATTTTCTTCCGGTGCAATATCTTTTGCTCGCCCGTTACTGTCGCAACGACAAACTTCTATAAAATCACGCATTTGATTTTCATCTTTAAAGTTTTTGCTGATAATTTGCACTAAATCAAAAGCCTTTCCTATCTTCATTTGCGGAAGCAAGCGAAAACGCATGTGCTGTTCGCAACATAAAAGGGCAAAATTACGATATTCGTTGGGAATTTTGAGCCTTGAACATATTTTTTCAATTAAAGGCAAACCGTTTTCTTCATGATTATGGTGTGCGGGTAAAATATTATCAGGTGTTTGTGTCTTGCCTATATCATGCAATAACAATGCAAATTTTACTTTTTCAGATAAATTTTGTGCTTGTTGCAGAGTTAATATCGTGTGGGCACCACTGTTTCCTTCGGGGTGATATTGTATTTTTTCCGGAGTTTGCCAAAGCTGTTCAACTTCCGGTAAAATAAATTGTAATGCCCCACATTCTTTAGCGGTTATAATAAATTTTTCGAAATGTTGGGTTTGCAGCGCTTTTTTAATTTCTTGCCAAATTCTCTCGGCAAAAAGATGGTCGAGCATTCTGGCGGCAACCATTTTTTTTGCTAACTCCATGGTTTCCGGAGCAATATCAAAATTAAGCTGAGCGGCAAAACGGCACATTCTTAATACACGTAGAGGGTCTTCAATAAAATGCTCGGAGTTTATATGGCGAATTATATGTTTTTGTAAGTCGTCTTTTCCGTTAACCAAATCAATTATTTCTCCGTTTTCCGGATTTCGAGCAAGAGCATTAATCGTAAAATCACGACGTTGTACATCTTCTTCTAAAGTAACATCGGAAGAAAATATAAACTCAAAATCGGTATGTTTGTTGCCGGTTTTAATTTCTTTACGAGCCAGAGCATATTCTTCTTTTGTTTCGGGGTGTAGAAAAACAGGAAAACCGATGCCTACCTGCTGAAAACCTTTTGCAAGCATTTCTTCAACAGTAGAGCCGACCACCAGATAATCAAAATCATGTGGTTTTTTATTTAATAACATATCTCGAACGGCACCGCCGACCTGATAAATTTTCATCGTTTTTCCTAAAAGTTTGTTTGTTATTTTTTTGTTTTGATGTATAAGACATATAGTAATTGTGTTTTTAATGTTTGTAAAGTTTCATAATTTGGAGATTTAATGAAAAGCTGTTTAGTCTTGGAAGGTGGCGCCAAAAGAGGGATTTATACCGCCGGAGTTTTAGATGTTTTGCTTGAAAATAACATTATTACCGATGGTGTTATTGGTGTCTCTGCCGGAGCAATTCATGGTTGTTCTTACGCATCGTTACAAGCCGGACGCGGAATCAGGTATAATATGGATTATGGTAATGATTGGCGTTTTATGAGTTTTAAATCTTGGATTGTGAGCGGTAATGTCGTTAATACCGAATTTTGTTATCATGAATTGCCGGAAAAACTTGATCCTTATGATAATGAAGCATTTATGAATAGCGGAATAGATTTTTATGCTGTTTGCTCCAATATAGAAACAGGAAAACCCGAGTATATTAAGATAAAAGATATGTTCGCCGAAATAGATTATCTTCGTGCTTCCGCATCATTGCCTCTGTTATCAGAAACAGTTGAAGTCGGAGGATTGAAGCTTCTTGATGGAGGGATAACCGACAGCATTCCTTTGAAAGCGGCTGAAAATTTGGGGTTTGATAAAAATATTGTAGTGCTGACCAGACCGGAAGGGTATCGCAAAAAGCCATCTTTTTCACGTCGTTTGGTCGGTTGGTTTTATCGAAAATATCCTAATTTTGTAGGGGCATTAAACGTTCGTCATAATATGTATAATGAGGAACTTGAATATATCGAGCAACAGGAAAAAGAAGGAAAAGTTTTGGTTTTGCGTCCTAGTAAAACCATAAAAGTAAAAAAGATGGAGCAAAATTTAGACCGAGTAAAAGAAATGTACGAGTTAGGACGTTTTGATGCAGAAAATATGCTGGAAAAAATAAGAAAGTTTGTAGGTAAATAATGTCTTATATCAGAAATGAGTTGGTAATCGGTGAATATGTTGAATTGGAAGCCAAACCGCACAAAATAAGGTGGCTTAATGTTATTTTAATATCATCATTTGCATCTTTTATGGCGGCAGCATGTTTAACCATGCGTTCTGTTCCTGAAATTGTAATGGATTTCAGAAATTATATAGTTGCTGCTTTCTTTGTTGTATGGGGAGCATACAGTTTTTTTAATTTGTTTTTAAGTGAAACGGTGGTTACTAATCGTCGAGTTGTGTTGAAGACAGGTTTAATTCGTTCTACAATCAAGGAAATGGCTTTGTTTAAGGTGGATTCGGTAGAGATACATCAATCTTTTTTGGGACGAATTTGTAATTACGGCACGGTTTATTTTTCCGGTTCAGGAGTTACCAAGAAACACTTTTTCGGTTTTGATATGCGAAATCCTAAAGACAGGGATATGCGGATAAAGTTTGTTAGGGTTATAAATCCCCAATTAATCAAAAATCAAGTTGATATTTTGTTAGATATGGTCGGTAATAAATAAAATAGTCAAAATTTTAGACAAAAACCTTGCATAAAAGATAAAAGTATTATAAACTGTAAATAATCAAACAGATTATTCACAAAATTTTTATCTATATGGCAACTACTTTCAAATTTAGAGTGAAGCAAACTAAAGAGGTTATGCTTTACAAGATTGGTGTTAATTCCGGTAAAAAATGGCTTGTTGAAGGCAATGTTTCAGACAAAGAGTTTTATCTTTGCGAAGTGAATATGCCGGAGAACAAGGTTAAAGTTTTTTCTGATGATGTATCATTGAAAATTCAAACTGCAAACGGTTATGAATATACAATTACCAACAAAGGAAAAGATGGAGCAGAAGTTATTTTTGCAGGACCGGTAAATGCTCTTCTTAATCAGGCTCTTGTGCCTCGAATGACGTATGTAGAGGGAACTCTTGAGGGAAAAAGCGATGATATGAGCGATTTTGCTCCTATCGGGGAATTTATGAAACATCGTGCCGAGCGCTACGGGGATAAAACTAATCCTCAAGATAAGCACGGATGGCGAGTTAATATGAATTTCAATAACGAGCTCTATCCTTATCTTCCCGAGTATCGCGGTAACAAGACCAAAGTAAAGGAAGTGAAAGAGAAACAAAAGAAAGACAATAAGCGTCGTCGTAGCTAACTCTTTCAGCTTTTTTCAGGTTCGGATTTATTCCGAACCTTTTTTATTGCCTATACTTTTTATTATCTTGTTTTGTCGTTTTTTATCGCAATTTAAATATACAAAAAAGGAGTGGAGAAATGACACAAGTTGATAAAACAAAAGAGAATTTGAAACAATGCCAATGTATCTATTGCCCAAGTTACAGTAAAGGCTGTAAAATGCACTCAATGTCGGGAAATATAGCTCGTATGGCCGAGGGATTGGCTACACAAAAACATTTTGAAGGAATGTTTTGCGCTTTTGAAAAAAGTGATTGTATCAGAATAAATAAGGGGTGCATTTGCACCGATTGTCCGATTTATCATAAATATCATTTAGATAAAAAATCGTATTGTTTACATACTCACGGGAAGTGAGCAGCATTAGAATCCTAATGCTGCACCGTAAGTTTGAGCTTGCAGTTGTAATTTTGCGGCAACGGCATTATCACGATTTATGATTTGACGGAGTTGTGTATAGTATTTTCCTCCTTCACGCAAAGAAGCACCGTAGTCTTCAGAATCCTTAAAGTGAATTAAATCTCTTGCTGCACTTTTTCTCAAATTGCTACTTTGTTCTTCGCTTAATTCGTTGTCGGTAACATAGGTATAAAAGCGATAAGCTGTTGCAGCTTCAAACGTTTTATCGGTAGGTAAACTGCTGATTGTATCAAGCAAATTATCATCAACAGAAACATTATGATTTGCCAAATCGCGATATGTTAAGGGTTCTGCATTTCCCTTTGTTCCCCATATTTGAGCCTGAGCGGTTCTATATTCAAAACTGTTCATTGTCTGTTGACGTTCATTGAGATTGAAAGCTTCAAATTCAGGATATTGTTTGGCAACTTCAAAAACTTTGTTTAATGAGTTTTTGATACGATTTGCATAAACAATTTGAGAACTTCCACCTTCTATTTTGGCTCCGGTTTCCATCAATAAAACTCCTAACATGAACGAAACTTGAGGCATTGCTTCTCCTTTGCGGAGTTTACTTGCCATTTCTCGTGAACTCATGGAATAGTCAAATTCTTCACCTAAACTTTTTGAAAATTCGGGGAATTTAGAGCTTGCGGAAGCCATTCCATTCATTAAATGACTATAACTTCCGTCACGTTTAGTTGTATGAATATGATTCATTTCATACTCAAAAACTTTGCGGGTATGCGGATTGTTCAGTATTTGATAAGTTAAAGAATTTTTATCTTCCAATATATCAGCCATCAATTTATATATCGGTTTTTCAGCCTCGATGCTTATTTGTACTATTGAAGAATTTGCGAGTACATCGTTAGCTTGCATTGCATGTAAAGATGCTAATTGATAACGAGCCAAATCTTCGGGTGCGTGACCGGCTTCCGCTTGTTTATTGAGTAAGCTTGCTACCTTATGCAACATGGTTACGTCATCACTAAGACGTTGTGACATATCTTGTTCAACTTCGTTTAAGAATTGTCTTGAAAGTTCAGCAATTCTTGTGGCTGTTTCTACTGACAAATCACCAAAGCTTAAACCTTGTGGCATGAGTTTTTTATTTACTAAATTATGCCATTGATTTTTAACTTCCTTAAAAGTTGCTGCTTTGCGAGCAAGAAAATCTTTTTTTATTTCTTTTTCATGTGTTAAAAGTTGTTGTATTCTGGACTTGTCTAATCCCGGTAAAGTCATAGATGTAACTTTTAGGGCATTTTTGGAATACAGATACAATGCCGGACCATAATTGAAAGGGTCGCATATTTCAGGACCGGTCGGGTTGTCGGTGTTAACACGTCCGGACATTAATGAAAAGTTGAATTTTTTGCCGTTAGATTTAGTGCGAGCTACTTGGTTTACAAATTTATAGCAAGAGTGAAATAAGTTATATCCGTTTTCGTCAGCAGTATTATCTCCACCTCTTTTGTCTCTTTGGCGCATGCCGCCCAAATGGTCAGAAAAGTCAAAGAAAAAATCGTTTTCAAGTTCGGTGCGTAATTCGTTACATAAAGTATTGCAGTCTTCCGGAGTTAATACGGCGCGATATGTTTGTCGAACATCATCGATTAATACTTGTAAAAATCTTTCGGCATAAGGGAAAGTCTGCGGATTAAAAGGCACATTTTCTTCGGTACGATATGTTTCATAAAGCGGTGCCGATGTATCCATATATGAAAATTCGGGTTTGTGATTAACAACTTCTTGACTATATTTATTCATTTTTTCCTCTGATTCTATTTTTTACACACACAACAGCAGCCTATCTATTTTCACCCTCCGGACGCCTAGGCTGCCATAAGTCGGCAAAAACGTCAGAGGCTGATAATAAGGATAATGTTTAGAATCAGAGCAATGCTTATAATTGAATTTTGCAAAAGGAAAAGTTCGCTGTTATCGGTAACAGCGGCAGACAAAACAGATATGTTATTAGCGTTTGTCATAAATCTTTCCTCACAATCGTTCATTGTATTATATTAAATAATAAATGTAAACAAGAAAAATAAGAGGAGTGGTTTATTTTTTTATAAACGGTTCAAAAACATCTTCAGGCGGAAAAGCTCCGCGTCGCACGATATTGTCAACTCTGGTAAGTATTCGGTTATCAAAATAAACATAAATGTAGCGAATATCATAATGTTGAGCACCGGTAGAATATTCTTCATCGGGGATTCCCGAAACGGTTATGTAACGATATTCATATACTTGTTGTCCGTCTTTAGTAAAAATTTGTTGAGGCTCACCATATTGTTGTATGAGTTCTTCGGGAGTTGAAATATTTCCGGATATATCTTTTTGTACTTGTACTACATTAGCAATTTTAGCTGTTCCGTATGAATGAGAACAGGCAGAAAGCAATAATAAAAGAAAGACGAAAACTCTATTCATTTTTGTTTTCTCCGGTTAATAATGTATCTATCCACCGCATCGCTCTCGGTTCGATTCCCTTATCCGTTTGTTGTTGTATAGCTCCTAAAAAGGCGGTAGGTAATGATGAAAAATCTTCGCTTAAGCTTGTTATGGTAATTACTTTTTTCTTTTGTTGTTGCATATCGGGTATATTTGTTTTTGAAAAAAGGGTGTTGGTTTTTATCTTTCCGATATAGACAACATCTTCAGGGGCAACGGCAAAATATGCTTTATAACGTTTTCCGTAATTTATGTGAGCACTAAGGTATCCGTTTCTTCCGTACAGTTCAAATTCTTCTAATACATAAGTTCCGGGGTCGAGCATAAAAATACCCATATCCTTTACTTCAAAAATAAAATGCCGGCCTTCTTGATTTATAAAAGTAAATTTACCATGCAGTTTTATTGATGAGGGAACGTTGTTTTCTTCTTCAATTATGACTAAAGCTTTTCCTCCGCGTTTGAATATATCGCGATTAAATGTTGTTTCGGCTTTAATCACATCGTCAGCATTCGGAATGTGAAAAGCACATCCGGAAATGAAAAATAAAATTAAAAAAAAGACAACTTTGAACATTTTTTACTCATCCATTCTTAATTATAAATTGTAACGATTCGGATTTTTTATGCAAGATATATATTAAAGACTGCTACAAAAAAATTGTGGCAGTTGAGAGGGTAAAAAACATTATTATTATATTGTCAATGTTGCCATTTTATGATAATCACTAGAATAGGTGCTTTAATGAGCAGAGGTTTCTTGCAAGAAACTATTGTAGGATTTTTATCTGAAAACAGGGATTAATACGTTGAAAGAAAAACAAAAATCATTGACTGAAGTTGTTTTTGAGGTCATTGGTGACAGATGGAAAATTAAAATTGTTGAAAATCTTCTCAACGGTACAAAACGTTTTGGAGAGTTAAAAAAATCTTTGGGAGACATTACTCAAAAGGTTTTGACTTCTAATTTGCGCAAATTGGAAGAACACGGGGTTTTGATTCGAAAAGTTTATGCACAAATTCCCCCTAAGGTAGAATATACCTTAACTTCATTGGGTAAAAAGTTAAAGCCTACTATCGATTCTATGTTGGATTGGGGAGCGGAATATAAGGCTAATTTAACTAAAAAGATATTTTCTAACGATGAAGATAATAAAAAAGATGAAGAAACTCGCGATGATTAGCGAGTTTTTTTGTTAAAAACGACTTTAACTTTATGTTAAAATTTATAGGAGTATAAAATATTATTACTTTCTGGAAAGGTTTTATAATGAAAAAAATCAATAGTTTGTTATGCGTTTTATTATCTCTTGTTGTTTTTAGCACTGTTGCATCAGCTGAAGAATGGGCATCATCCGGCATGGTAGCACAACGTTTTTATGATTATGCACATCGAAATAGTCCTCAAGCAATTGCCAGAATGCAACGTAACGGGTATCATATCGATAGTATGGATAATACCGGTGATACAGCGTATTGTATTGCTATAAAGAAAAAAGATAAAAGAGCGAGTGCCTTGCTTAAGTTGTATGGGGCAAATGTAAACCATAACTGTATGAGACAATTTTCAGAAGCAAAAAAATTAGAATATAATAAAGGTTTTGTATGGAAAAACCAATATATTGTCGGCGGAGCTCTTATAACAGGTGGAGCCGTTGCTTTAGCAGCCGGTATGGGCGGTGGCGGAGGAGGCTCCGGTGGCGGTTCCGGTGGTGGTGACTCTGGAGGTGGCGGTAATGACGATCCTTCTGTGCCGGGGGGAGGTGGTGGTGATGTGCCTCCTCCGGTTGGAGATTTAACCTATTTAGATCCGGCTGATTACGAAACCGAAGAATATAAAAAAGGTAATTTCTTATCACAAATAAAAGCATCAACAGCATATTCTCGTCTGTATGGTCTTGATGAAAGCGGTATTTTACGTTCATCTTTGCAAAATGTTAAAGTTGGTGTTTTAGATACCGGTGTATATGCGGCAAACAGTGATTTTGCAAATACAAACATTACCGGATTTAACCAAGATTATGGTCCCTGTCGTGGCGGTAACACAACTAATTGTTGGTATTATGAAAACGGAAAAGCTATTGTTAGTGTAAACGATCCTGATGTTGGGCAAATAAATTATTTTTATCCTACTAGCGAACAAGATTTCAATAAATGGGCATCAGAATATAATGAGGACTATGTTTGGAATTATTCCGATTTTAATCCGGAACGCCATATATATCTTGTAGATGACGACGGAAGATACGTTGTAGATGATGATGGTAACTATATCATAACAAATCCCACTTCTATGCATGGAACTCACGTTGCCGGTATTATTGCGGCCGATAAAAATGAGGCAGGTATGCATGGAGTGGCTTTTTCTAATACCCAGATAATAGCAGGTCGTTGGGATCTGATGACACCGGCAACGACAGCTATAGATAAAATGGTTGATACGGGTGCACAAATTATCAACATGAGTTTTGGTACAGATGCAAGACAATATGACGCATCTATGTTGGATGGCTTATCTCCGGGAGACTTGGGGTATGAGATTGTGGACCAATTATATGACCAGTATATGCTGGGTATTCGTAATGCTGCAACTGAGAATGTTATTACGGTTATGGCTGCCGGAAACGAAAGTCATAATAATCCTGGTTTATTAAATGGTGTGCCTTTGTTAACCGAATTTAATGAAATATTGAAAAACCTTTTTGTTACCGTGGTAGCCGTAGATAGTAG
>JAFYRQ010000048.1 GCA_017546885.1 Alphaproteobacteria bacterium | reverse complement strand
GAATATGGAATTTCTTGTTGCAACATCAAAAAAAGTTTTTCTCGAACAACTTCCGCGGCCAACAATTTCAAAGGCATATCCGACATTTGCTCTTCAGGATAATACCACGGAGATAAAGGCAAATTATCTGCTAAATATTTATAAAAAATATCCATATTTTCACCGGTAGTCGCAGACACCATGAAAGTTTCCGTAAAATGCCCGTAAGCATTGAGTTCTGCAGATAAAGGCAACAATTTTTCTTTACTCAACATATCAACTTTATTGAGCACCAAAACCGCTTCTCTGTTTTGTTTATTAAGTTCGTCAATTATAGTTCTGGTTTCATTGTCAAATCCGCGTTTTGCATCAACCACCAAAACCAAAATATCTCCATCTTTTGCTCCGCCCCATGCCGAAGCAACCATCGATCTGTCTAATCGACGTTTAGGCTTGAAAATTCCCGGAGTATCCTGAAAAATAATTTGAGTATTTTCATAAACACCTATACCCTTAACCATTGTTCTGGTTGTTTGAGCTTTAGGACTTACAATCGACACTTTTGAACCGACAAAATCATTGGTAATTGTAGATTTTCCGGCATTAGGAGCTCCGATAAGAGTAACAAAACCGCATCGTGTCGGAAAATTATCTTTTTGTTCCATTTTTTACTCCTAAAGCTTTTAACATCTTTTGAGCCGCATCTTGTTCGGCTAATTTTTTATTATGCCCTTTTCCGATTTGTTCATCTTGTCCGTTAACAACAACTTTCATCGAAAAAATCGGATTATGTTCAGTTCCTTCTCGACCTACTTCCGTATATTTAGGAGTATTCCAACCTTTGCTGTGAGCATACTCCTGCAAAGCGGTTTTAGCATCTTTAGGCGGATTGGTATGAGTATTAATCAATGATCCCCAATGCTTCTCAACAAATTCTATTGCTTGCATACAACCGCTGTCCGTATATATAGCCCCGATAATTGCCTCTCCGACATCACAAAGAACATTATCATTATTTTTTACATCTATACCTTCGGCACGAATATATTTATCCAAACCTAAATCCAGGGCTACTTCAGAAACAGTTTCTTTACAAACCAACGCCATAAATCTTTGAGATAAATTCCCTTCAGGTTCACTAGGAAATAATCGACATAACATCGCTGCGACGGCCACACCTAAAACTCTGTCCCCTAAAAATTCCAAACGCTCATAATTTGCAGATAAATCACCGGTAACACTGCTATGAGTTAAGGCTCTGAATAACAGTTTTCTATCATTAAAATTATATCCGAGTTTGTTTTCTAATGCTTCCATATTTACCTGCTTTTTTATGATATTTTATTAAACAAACGGCGCCAACGAATCTTTTTACCCCAAGTCCAAGGTTTATACCACGCTCCCTCATGCGGATCATAAGAGAAGAACAAGAAACGAGCTTTTCCGACCAAATTTTCATAAGGAACAAAGCCGACGTGAATACGACTGTCATCAGAGCGATCACGATTATCACCCATCATAAAATAGTTATTTTCAGGAACTGTTACTTCTGCAAAATTATCATCATTTTCGTTATCGGAAATTTCTAAAATTGTATGTTCCAAACCATTAGGCAAAGTTTCAACATATTGATGATAACGTTCCGCATATCCCATATTATTACGAACGACAAAGTTTTCTTTTTCCTCGCGCGGGAGCTCTTTGCCGTTTATAAATAAACGACCGTTTTCCAATTTGATTTTATCACCGGGAACACCGACAATTCTTTTGATAAAGTCAGTACGATTATCTTGAGGATATTTAAATACCACAACATCACCGACTTTAGGCTCATCTGCCCAAATTCTGCCCGAAAACAGAGGAATACTGAACGGGAAAGAGTGCTTTGAATATCCGTATGTATATTTTGACACAAACAAAAAATCTCCGACATACAAATTAGGATACATCGAACCGGACGGAATTTTAAACGGCTCAAACAAAAAACTTCTGATTAAAACAGCAATAACAATAGCTAATACTACTGTTTTAATTGTATCGGCAAAACTTTCTCTTTCTTCCATAGTTTCCTCTCTTAATCTAACCCTCAATAATAACTACCGCTTGTGCAAAAGGATAGTCATCGGATAAACTTACAAAAATATTTTTAGCTCCTTTTTCGTTTATGAGCTGTTCTGTTTTTTCGGAAAGACAAACATAAGGTTGCCCGTCTTTCTTATGCAAAATTTCTATCTCCGCCCAAACAAGTCCGTTCTTAAAACCTGTTCCCAAAGCCTTACTGAAAGCCTCCTTTGCGGCAAACCTTTTGGCTAAAGATGCGCAAAATTTCTTTTCATCTGCAAGCTGTTGCAATTCTTCCTGCTCATTTTTACCAAAACAACGTTTGATAAAATGCTGACCGAATTTTTTATAACTTTGTTCAATTCGCTCAATATTGCATATATCATTTCCAAGCCCGATTATCATATTACATTCCTTTTTTGCTTCTTTTTTCTGCTTATATGATTTAAGGCATGCCAAACAATATAATAGCTTAACAACCACGAAATTATGTAATAAGGTATGCACCCTACCATCATCGGATATATAACCGGCCAAACATCGGTTACAAAGTTTGAAAAATCAAAACTCATCAAAGCATGCATTCCTTTTTCAAAAGTTTGCATAAACGAAACATGCTTATCAACTCCGATACCTAAAAACCATTTTCCGGTATAATATACCGACACCCAAATAATCGGAAATGTCCACGGATTTCCCATTGCGGTTCCCAGTGCACTTGCCAAAATATTACCGCGACACAAAAAAGCCGTAATTGCGGCTAACACAAAATGCAAACCGACAAACGGAGTAAATGATATTGCTACTCCGCAAGCAACCCCGGCAGCAATGGAATATGGTGTACTGCCTAATCGGCTCAATCGTAAAAGCAGATATTGTTTATATTTGCTCCAACCGATGGAAGGCCAAAACCACGATTTTGCTCTAGTCAACAGTGTTTGTTTATTTCTTCTTTTGAACAACAGCCGTCTCCCTAACTTGAACGAGCAACATAACTGACAACTTTTGAAGATTTCAGAGCCGCAATTACATCATTTAACTGATTAACGTTTTTAACTTCTACATCTAATATAATCTCAAAATAGCTGACTGTTCTATATACAATATTCAAATTTGAAATATTGGTATTGTGGCGAGCCAAAATATTCGATATTTCCCCCAATGTTCCCGGTTCGTTAGAAAGCATGACTTTCAATCGTCCGGTATGAATATCCGTACTTTCTTGTTTTCCCCAAGAAATATCCAACCAACGTTCTGGCTCATTAGCAAATTTTTCTAAAGCTTTACAATCTATTGTATGCACCGCAACACCTTTTCCGGTAGTTACGATACCGACTATCCTGTCTCCCGGCAACGGGTGACAACAACCGGCAAAGTGCATTGCCATACCCGGAATTAACCCCTCTATTTGCAAAGGAGACGCATCTTTTTTCTTTGTCTTCTTAAAACTCGGAACCTTAATTGCTTGAACGACTTTATCCAACTTTGATTGCTTATAAGCCGGATAAACCGCCTTCATAACATCCCAACCGGTTACCAGTCCCTCACCTACTTTTGCATATAAATCATTAATCGATTCGGCTTCAAAAGAGGATAAAACATTAACCAAACTCTTTTCAGAAAAATCAAGATTTTCACTCTTAAACAATTTTTCTAAAATTTCTTGCCCCAGAACAATAAATTGGTCTCTCTTGTTTGCACGCACATATCTGCGAATTGCCGCTTTTGCTTTTCCGGTAACGACAAAACGTTCCCATTCGGTAGAAGGATGTTGAGCCTTTGAGGTCAAAATTTCTACTTGGTCACCATTTTGCAAAACAGTTCTCAATGGCCTGATTTCGCCATTAATTTTTGCTCCGACACAAGTATCTCCTACGGAAGAGTGAACTGCATAAGCAAAGTCAACCGGAGTAGAATTGACCGGCAATCCTATCAAGTCGCCTTTAGGAGTAAAACAAAATACTTGGTCATTATACATCTCAAGTTTTGTATTTTCCAAAAACTCTTCCGGATTAGAAGCCTGTTCCAAAATTTCCAACAATTCCCTAATCCAACGGAAGTTTTTACCTTCTGCCTTTTGTCCCTGCTTATATGCCCAGTGAGCTGCCACACCTTTTTCAGCAATTTCATGCATTTCAAAAGTACGAATCTGTATCTCAATTCTGGTATTTTCAGGCCCGATAACTCCGGTATGTATGGATTGATAGCCGTTAGGTTTCGGCGTTGAAATATAGTCTTTGAAACGACGAGGCACCATGTGATATTTGCTGTGAACAATACCCAATGCTTGATAACACGAGCCAATATCATCAACACAAATTCTAAATGCCATAATATCGGAAAGTTGCTCAAAAGAAGCATTTTTCTGCTGCATCTTACGCCAAATGGAATAAGGTGTTTTTTCTCGTCCGGTAACAACACACCGAACCCCGTTATCTGCCATATCTTTTTTCAATGCGGCAATAATCTTCGGAACAATATCACTTCCTTGTTCACGCAAAAAGTTCAAACGAGCAATGATAGAGTCGTGTGCATCTTTATACAATTCGCTAAAAGCAAGTTCTTCCAACTCACTCTTAACTTCCTGCATACCGATACGTTCGGCCAACGGAGCATAAATATCCAAAGTTTCTCTGGCAATACGAGCTCTTTTTTCCGGCTTTAAGAAATGTAAAGTACGCATATTATGCAATCTGTCCGCCAACTTAATCAGCAAAACGCGGATATCTTCCGACATTGCCAAAAGCAACTTGCGGAAGTTTTCTGCCTGTTTGGTATAAACAGACTTCTGTTCAATCATTGCTAACTTGGTCAAACCGTCAACAATGCCTGCCACCTGATCACCAAACAAATTGCGTACTTCTTCAATCGTAGTATCGGTGTCTTCAACCGTATCGTGCAACAATCCGGCAATAACCGAATTGCTGTCGAGTTTAAATTTTGTAAGAATACCGGCAACTTCAACCGGATGAGAATAGTACGGATCGCCGGACGCACGTAATTGTGCACCGTGTTTTTTCATTGCAAATACATAAGCGCGGTTTAATGCATCTTCATCTGCATCAGGGTCATAAGATGTGACCAAATCAACTAATTCGTACTGTCTTAACATCCGGATAATTGCCTAACACATTATTCTTCGTCAAAATCACCCATATCGTCGCCGAAATCTGCTCCGTCATCAAAACCGAGATCATCTTCGCCGTCAAAATCTTCGTCAGCATCATCCATTGCCGCATCAAAATCAATATCTTCATCAGAAGAAATTTGCATACCTTCCGCAACTTCGCTTTCCAACAAAACTCCTGAGAATTGTTCATCCAATTCTGCCAATTCTCTCTCAGCAGCCATAATTTCCATTTCTTCTTCTTGCGGTTCTTCAATTTCAACATATTTTTGAAGTCCCATGACCAAAGATTTTTGCAAATCTTCAACGCTTACTGTTTCTTCGGCAATTTCACGCAATGCAATAACCGGATTTTTATCGTTATCACGAGCAACCGTAATCGGAGAACCGGAAGAAATATCTTTTGCTCTTTGTGTAGAAATCATAACCAAATCATAACGATTAGGAATTTTATCAATACAATCTTCAACTGTAACTCTAGCCATTTTTTTACCTTTTTTTAGTGTTAAAACATATTTTTGCCCCAATATAACCCTATTTTGCCGAACTGGCAAGAAAAACCATACTTTTTCGAGATTATATCATTGTTTTTACTTCATAAAAATCTCTTGCCCTACGATTCGGAATTTTGAGTCACGCAAAACCTCATCTAATGCCTTGGAATTTTTCTTAACTTCCAACATATCATCAACCGTAGAGTCATATCTTTCAATCATACTCTGCATTGTTGCCGCAATTTTCGGTCCGTATTTATAATTGTATGACTGTAAAGAATGTTGAAAAACATTTTTCCTGTATAACCTTATTGTCAATAGCTCAACTTGGCTCATTCTCAATAGTCTGTATGCTTTTATGGTTTTATCACAAGTATAAGCCCACTCATTTTCGCTAAAACCTTTTTTAGATATCACACTTTGAAACTCGGTGCTTTTTCCGATAAGACGTATTTTTTGTACTAACCTTGCACAGGGAGTAACCAAATCTTTAAGGTTAGATAAACCAACTCCCGTTCCGTTGGCATCTTCCCAAGCATCCAGCAAATACCCGGCCTCTATTAACTGCATTTGCGTGACTATGTCAGAGCCGAAATTTTTCAAATCGTTAAATGTATCGATTACAGCTTTAACATCGGCCGCGGTTAAAGGAGAATTTTCATCAGGACTTATGGTTCTCAAACGGCTTTTAATATTACTTTTTGCCGTAACACCCGGAGCATAATCCTGCGGAGACAATTTTTTAGCAATATCATCCAAAAGTTTTGAATTATACTTATTTGCAGGTTCAGGCATTGGCTTAGGCATTACAATTTCTTCCGCCTCATTTTCATTAGGCCACATTTCGGGCATTAGGAGAAAATATAAAACCGGAGAAATCATCTCTATATCTTCTATATCCGCAAGTTGCGGAGCGATTCTGCTAGGAAATTTATTTTTTGTTTCCTTAATCCCCGGCATATTCAAGACTTTTTCCGGAATCCCCGGAACAGTATGCAAATATGGTCCGATGTACTCATACATTTGCGGAGGCATAGATTTTATCATTTCATAATATTCGTCTTCACCTTGCCATTTTAAGCGCTTTTCTCTTGTTCCGTATTTGCGAATTGTTTGAGCAAATTCTTTATCAAACTTATCTCCTATCGACCAATAATACTTATATTTTCGGTCATAAACCGGAGCCGGAGCAAATTGAATACGTAAATCTTCGATTTTCGGAAGAGACGCATCTAAATCAATTTTGAAACGATCGGCATAATCCGCAGGCGAAATGGCATTTGCCTTACCGCCGGATAATATCAGTAAAAAACAAATAAATATAAAAAATCTAAACTTCATAAAACGCACCTCTTTTACATTATAATAATAATAATACATTTAATAAAAAGTAATCAAGTAAAGAAAATACTAGACTCGCAAAAAATATTGTTTTACTATTGTGTTGTTAATTTTTTAAGGAGAAATGGCTATGGCTTGGACTGAAAAGATGGTTGAAGACCTCAAAATTATGTGGAAACAAGGATTAACTACCGGAGAAATCGGAAAACGCCTCGGTGTATCCAAAAACTCTATTGTCGGTAAAGTACACCGTCTGCAACTTGATGCTCGTCCGTCTCCGATAAAAAAGAAAGAACCGGAAGAAGTTAAAGAAATCAAAAAAGAGAAAAAATGTTGCAAATCAAAATCAACGGAACAAACTGTTGAAAAAGAAAAAGCAGAAGTAAAAACCGAGAAAAAAGTTACGGAAAAGGTTGTGGAAAAAACTCCCGAACCTGTTATTGAAGAAGTAAAAACTTTTACTCCAAAGCCTGCTGCTCCGGCAAAAACCTACAACGGTAACGCCAAACTCACCGATTTAGACAATCATACTTGCCGTTGGCCGATTGGTGACCCGAAAGATGAAAATTTCCATTTCTGCGGCAGAAAAATAAAATTAGGACAAACCTATTGTGAAGAACATGCCGCACTTGCTTATGTCAAGCCTAACAATAAAAAATAACAAATTCAAAAATAATCCCGAAAAAAGTCGGGATTATTTTTATTTTAAATATTGACTTATTTTATTTTTCTTATACTAATAATGATAATCATTATCAGTTTAAGGATAAAAAATGAAATACTCAAAACAAAGAGAAATAGTTCTGAAAGCTTTAGAGGAGAATGTAATTCACCCTACTGCCGATGAACTGTATAAACTGATAATAAAAGATTTTCCAAACATTGGGCTGGCAACCGTATATCGCAACCTTAATCTTTTGGCAGAAAAAGGTGTTATCAAAAAAATATACGGTCTCAACGATGCGGCTCACTTTGACCATAATACCCACAACCATCATCATTTTATTTGCACAAAATGCAATAAGATATATGATATTCCCTATGATATTGCATCGGATATTGCCGACAATGTTTGGAAAAAAACAGGTTTTGCCATTGAAAGAACGGAACTGTCTTTTCAAGGCACATGCAAAAATTGTCAAACTAAAAACTAATAAAGGAGTTTAAACCATGGAACTTAAAGGATCCAAAACCGAAAAAAATTTAATGGAAGCTTTTGCCGGAGAATCTCAAGCTCGCAACAAATATACATATTATGCATCAAAAGCTAAAAAAGAAGGCTATAACATTATTGCCGAAAAGTTTGAACAAACCGCAAACAATGAAAAAGAACATGCTAAAATTTGGTTTAAACTTCTTCACGGCGGTTCTGTACCATCTACCATTGACAACTTAAAAGATGCTGCTGCCGGCGAAAACTATGAATGGACCGATATGTATGACCGCATGGCAAAAGAAGCTGATGAAGAAGGCTTTACAAAAATTGCCGCTTTATTCAGAATGGTCGGAAAAATTGAAAAAGGTCACGAAGAAAGATACAATGCTTTATTGAAATCTCTTTGCGAAGGCAAAATTTTTTCTCGTCCGACAAAAGTTATTTGGGAATGTGGCAACTGTGGCCATCGTGTAGAAAGTCTTTCTGCTCCGGAAAAATGTCCGGTTTGCGACCATCCGCAAGCTTATTTCTTTGAATTGCAAGAAGAATTCTAATTTGTAATTTATAAAACTAAAGGCATCGGAACAAAACCGATGCCTTTTTTGTGTTGGTCTCAGACCATTAGCTTGGAAGACCTCCCTTAGGATACAAATTGATAATTTGCTCCCAGGGAATTTCCTTTTTCTGATGTTCGGTACGCAATACCATAACTTGTCCGTTTTGCACAAACAAAGCCTCCACAACCGGAACATCTTTCGGTACAATACCGACATACTCCAAAATCCAGAACGGACCTTTATGGCAGATAATCTGGAAAGGACCTTGATTGCCCTTAATATCTACCGGTACCCCGTCCATACGGACCAATCCTTCAACCTTATCGAGTTCGGGAGCCAGTTTTTCCATCAGGTCCTCGAAGTCGTATCCGCACTCATTGAGAAACAACATATTGGTGTGTTCATACAAAAAATCTTTTTGCTTGAAACTCACACCGTGTCCTGCGATTCTCTTAAGCAGAGCATAAACAGCTTCCGCCGACTGATTGTTGACAGCCATAAGTATATCAACAAAGCTTAAGTCGTCGGCATCTTTTGCGGAAAGGTTAGTACCAAAGGTTCGGTCAAAAGCCTGCATAATCTTGTTTTTCAAGATATATGCCTCACGATCAATCGTGTTAAACATTTCTGTCTTGTTCATAATGATTATATTAATGGATAATTTTCATACCCATAAATTAACATTGTTTTAGACAGAAATCAACAAAAATTATTTCAATAAACTGCGAACACCACGATAATTAAAATGAGCTATAGCAATCGCCAAGGCATCGGAGGAGTCATTATTTTTCGGCTTACAACCGGGAAGCAAAACTTTCACCATGGTTTCAACTTGTTCTTTAGCAGCTTTTCCAACACCTACAACCGCTTTTTTTATCTTGTTCGGTTCATATTCCGTAACCGGTATGTTATAAATTGCCGGAGCCAAAATAACCACACCTCGAGCCATACCTAATTTTATGGTAGATGTAGGATTGTCATTGAGAAACACCTGCTCAATAGCTGCCTCATCGGGGCGATATGTTTCGATAACCTGATTTAAGGTTTTATGTATAATTGCTAAACGTTCGGCAATCGGCAACTTTGTATCTGTTTTTATATAACCGTCAGCAACATATTTAATTCTGTTACTTTCGGTTTCTATAATCCCCCACCCTGTCGATGACAAACTCGGGTCCAATCCTAAAATGCGCATTATTTATTCTCCTTTGAAGCGATAATAACCCCATTTATCAGATATGTGAATACCTTTTTATAAACTCAAAAAAAACTTGCTTTTATTTCATGGATTTCTTCGCAAGACTTTGTCGCTCGCAATGACAGTTTTGGGGTAAAAACGGGTATAGAGTGGTGGTTGAGCGAGGAAATGTCAAAAAATTCTTGTGTAAAAACAAACAAATACATATCCCGTGTTCCAATTAATTGTACCTTTTTTTTGAAGAAAAATCAACACCAAAAACCAAGGCTTACAGAGGAAATTTTAAGCTCTAAAAAAAGGTACGTTTAAATATATTTAACCTAAAACGGAGTTTTTATAATGAAATTCAACACGTTACCCATCCTTTTAGCCACAACATTTCTATCAACATCAGCTATTGCACAAACTGTCCCCGAAGTTAATGCTGACTACCTAAACTCCCTTACCGGAGAAAAGGTAACTTGGCAAGAAGTTACAACGAGTGGGGAAGATACTGTTGAAATAGGTGGCAAATATTATCAATACACTTACAATAAACCTGAAGGATATTCTGAAACATCAATTAGTATTAACGACACATTAGCATCTGCTGACGTAACTGATGTTGTGTTCAATAGTATTCGTGATGGGGTAGAGGGAG
>JAFYRQ010000047.1 GCA_017546885.1 Alphaproteobacteria bacterium | reverse complement strand
CTGTGTTTTGAAAAAAGTGTAGCTTCATAATCGCCCAAATGAGCAAGACCGTATGCAGACATAGGGTCACCGCCGAAGTGTTTAATCAAACGACCGACTTCGATCGGAGCACGAGCCATTAATGCACCTTTCAAACCGTACCACTCCAAACCGTCTAAAATTCCGGCTGCAATTCCGATAACGTTTTTCAATGCCGCACCGATTTGATTGCCTATTAAATCATTACCATAATAAAAACGAATCAAATCGCTTTGTAACAATTTAATCAAATAATCTTGAGTTTCCGGTTCTGAAGAATCAATAACGGCGGCAGACGGAACATTTTTCATATAATCCTGAACATGTCCGGGTCCTGATAAGGCTGCAACATGAATGTTTTGATTTATTTCTTCTTTGAAAATGTCATGCATAATTTTTGCGGTAGGAACTTCCAACCCTTTCATTGCCAACAAAAAGGTTTTGCCTTCAACGTTATATCCGTTAAGTTCTTTTGCCAAAGAGCGAAGATGTTGACATCCGATTGATACAATAATGGTATCATTTACCAATACATCGGCTAAATTTTCATACAAAAACATATTGTCAGATAAAGACAAATATTCATTTTTGCGAGTATCTCGCAATTCGATAAAATTTGGAGATGTTTTCAAATCGTACATCAAAACATTTTTGATTTTTTCCGGGCAACGATTAGCTGCATACCAAGCCAAAAATGTTCCCCAACGACCGCATCCGATAACGGAAATATCTTTCATGACATAATTCCTTAAAAAGTTAAAACAATATATGTCTTAAGGAATACTCCAAAAAAACGATGTATGCAAATGATATATGAAAAACTCACAGGTCTTAATTAAAAAGCTTTTTTAATACGTTGACGTTCAAGGATCGCATTTACATGGTCAAACTCTTCAAAAGAGCGATATGCTTCATCATAGCCTTTCTTGTCAAAATTATAAAAGACTTGATTAGCAAGCAGTTTGATTGCATTATCAATTTTTTCAAAAGCCGAATTATAATCTGCATTGAAATTGTTTTTGGTTTTTTTCTTAACTACATTATGATATGCCTTTATAACCTTCAAGGTTTCATCCGCAGAATTGGCATAACCTTTATCCTCAAAATCACGCATAATTTGAGCAGTTGTTTGATAAAAGTATTTATTAGTCAATATACTTTTTTGTTTAGCGTTGTTACTATCGATAATCATTCTCTATATCCAAAGTTACAATCTAGGTAAACAATATAACAAAATTTTTGAAAAAATCAACTGTTTTTGGCTTTTTTCGTTTTTTTAGTTTTTTATTTGACAAAAATAACCGAAAAATATACTATGTTTTCTATCTAAACAACTATTTATCAACTATTAAAAAACTATCTGTTTATGAAGATTAAAGCGCAGACTTTAGGTTTGTTGTGGATTGTTGTGTTTGCTGTAACTTCTATTGCAATTACTTCAGGTCGTCAGTATGAGAAAAATCAGAAAGAAGATCTTTCGATTGAGGTTGTGACCACCGGAACATTTGATTGTAAAGTTACAGATGATACATGGCTTGAAACATCAAACGGCGAATTTTTAGACAGTAGAATTGTCGGAATTCGCCTGCAAGGAGATGAGACTGTTTATCCGGTCAGAGGGAAGGTTGATTTCCAATCGGGAGACAGTGTTTTTATTACTGCAGATGGGGTGGTGTTATCAGATTATCCCGAAAACCAGGATGATGTTCGAGAAGCACTTTACCCGACAAAAACAGCGTACCTTTGGGTTAATTTAATCTGCGGGTTGTTTTGGTTGGCAGCGACATTATTGAGCTATTTTAAATTGCGCTCATTATCGTAACCTCCAAGATTGTATGATGAAAGAAAAAGCCTTACTGTGAAGTAAGGCTTTTCGCTATTATTCTACATCACCGAACGGGTTAATGTTTTTCTCTGCATTTTGACTTGCTCGTAAATCAAACAAATTCATAATGGTTGTAGATACATAAATTGAAGAATATGTACCGACAATCACACCCCATAAGATTACGAAAGAAAAACTGCGTAAAGCATCACCACCGAAAGCAAACAAAGCAACGGAAGCAAGCAAAGTGGTAATACCGGTTAAGATTGTTCGAGAGAAAATGTCATTTGTACTCTTATTTAATAAATCGTATTGCGGCATTTTCTTATATTTACGCAAGTTTTCACGTATTCTGTCGTAGTTGACAACGGTGTCGTTTACCGAATAACCGGCTAAAGTCAAGATAGCGGCAACGGTTGTCAAACTAATATCAAAATTGAATAAAGATAACAAGCCGACAGTTGTTAAAATATCGTGAGCCAAACCGAGCATTGCACCTAATGCAAATTGCCATTCAAAGCGGAACCAAATATATAAAGAAATCGCTAAAATTGCAATTAATGATGCTGTAATGCCGGCCTTTTTCAGTTCATCACCAACCTGCGGACCAACGAACTCTACTTTCGGATATTCGTAATTGTCACCTAAAACTTCTTTTATTTGATTAACTACGGCTTGACCGTCAGAGTTTTGTGTTTGAGCTCTAATCATCATTTCTTTTCCGGATTCGCCGATTGACTGCAAGTTGATGTCTTGTAAGTCAACTTTAGCCAATTCTTCGCGAACATTTTCCATATCAATTGTTTCTGAGCTTGTCATTTCAATCAATATACCGCCGGAAAAGTCGATACCATAGTTGAAGCCTTTGAAAACAATGCTTGCTACTGAAATTACGCATAAGATAATGGATAAAGCATATCCTAATTTGCGATATTTCATAAAATCGATTGAGGTGTCTTTTGTTACCCAACTAAATATTCTCATTTTATATCATCCTCTTTCAAATTAAATTGGCAATTTGGTCGGTTTGTATTTCATAATCCAACCGGTAATGATTAATCTGGTAACGGTAACTGATGTAAACATTGATGTTGCGATACCGATAGCCAAAGTAACGGCAAAACCTCTAACCGGACCTGTTCCGAAATACAATAAAACAAAAGCGGCAACCAATGTTGTTAAGTTTGAGTCAACAATTGTTGTCCAAGCTTCGGTAAATCCTGCTTCAGCAGCATCCTTTGTTGAACGCCCGTTTTTAACTTCTTCACGCATTCTTTCAAAAATCAAAACGTTAGCATCAACAGCCATACCGATAGTTAAAATCACACCGGCAATACCCGGGAGTGTGAGTGTAGCATCAATAAGGCTCAAAACACCCAACATTAAGAACAAGTTTAAGAATACGGAAACGGTTGTAAATAAACCGAATAAGCCGTAAGCGGCAACCATAAATACCACAACGCAAATCAAACCTATTATGGAAGCGGTAATACCTGCATTAATAGAGTCTGCACCTAAACCGGCACCAACAGTTCTTTCTTCCATAACTTCTAACGGAGCAGGCAATGCACCTGAGCGGAGTAACATAGCCAATTCGTTTGCCGATTCTACGGTAAAGTTACCGGAAATAATACCGGAACCACCGGTAATCGGACTATTGATATTAGGAGCTGAAATAACTTCATTATCCAATACGATTGCTAATCTTTCACCAACGTTTTTAGATGTAGCTTCACCGAATTTTTTACTTCCGAAACTGTCAAACTTAAAGCTTACGACAGGTTGTCCGTTTTCAAATGCAGCCGAAGCATCAACCAAGTGTTCGCCTGTAACAACAGGTTTACGACTGATAACCAGTTGTTCGCCGTTTTCACCGCTTATAATTCTTGATGCACTGTTTAATTTACCTCTACGAGCATCGGCAGCAGTAGTGCGGCTGTCAACCATATTGAAAGACATTTTAGCAGTTTTGCCTAACAATGCTTTTACATATTCAGGATTTTGTTCACCCGGAAGTTGAACGGCAATTCTGTCAGCTCCTTCTCTTTGAATGGATGGCTCTTTTGTTCCGGCAGCATCAATACGACGACGAACGATTTCAATAGATTGAT
>JAFYRQ010000046.1 GCA_017546885.1 Alphaproteobacteria bacterium | reverse complement strand
TTTCCCATATCTACGGCATCAGGATCTTGTTCAAAATCGTTTAGTTTTTTCAATTTTAAGATTTTAGATGCAAAAACACTATATGGGTCACATATCAATCTTCCCATATCGGAAGCCCATAATTCTCTCGGACGCGCTTCCAAAGGAGGAGCAGGGTGAGGAGCTTCTATCGGAGTAATGTTTTTGGTTCGGTCGAATTGTCGGCACCAATAATTATACGGGGTAAGATATAATTTGTTTACGTCATATTCTATTGCTTTTAATACGGTTTCAAGTCTCATCCACCAACGAGATTTTACCGTAGGGTTGTTTTGTACTCTGTCGGAGCGGGTTAGGAAAACTTCTTTAGCAGCACACATTTCACAAAAATCGTGTGCTAATACCCCGATGTTTTTTTCCGGTAAAGGATAACCGAATTTTTCTTTCATCGGGCGAGAAAGCCATGCTCCGGAAGATGTGTTCGCAGGCATGATTCCTTCGCTTAACCCGCTTACAATAACGCAATCAAAAGAGCATAATCTGGCTTCTATCGGACCTAAAATTCGTAATCTCGGGTGCGCTCCGTATTTTGAGCGAACGATTGTTCCGCTCAATAATGCCGTGAATAAATCGGCATATTGTCCTTGTTTTATTTCTCCCAAGGTTTCAGCATGTTCTAATAGGTTGCTCATTAAAGAAGCAGCAACTTCTCCTTCTTCTTCACACCATAAAATATCGGCTCCGCTCTTATCCTTGGTTGAGGCTAAAAGTTCGGCAAGTTGCAAGTGTTTACTCAAAAGTTCTTTGAAAGATGCTTTCGGCTGATTCATTAAATCATGTAAATCTCTAAAAAGATTTTTTTGATTAATTATAAAATCATTGTCTTGTATTTTTTTGCAGTTTCTGTTGCGTAAAATATTTTTTTCATAATCTCTTATTTGATAACGTATTTCGAAATTTGTTTTGCCGACACAGGTAAACGGGTGTTTATATAGACTCAGCAAAGAAAGTGGAGAAAAATCTTCTTCACAAACATCTGCGATAAGTCGCAAAAAGATTCCCTGAGGGGTTTGTGATAAGGGGATACCGGCCGAATCGTCTGCTTTTATATCCCAACGTAAAAGTTCATCGGAAACGGTGCGGGCGAGATTTCTGTCTGTTGTTACCAAAGCGGTGGTTTTTTCGGGTGTTTCCAAATTGTGTCGCATAATTGTGGCAATAACGAATGCTTCTTCTTTAGAATCTCTGCACTCGATTAATTTTAAGCCTTCAAAAGCTTTTTCGGAAAAAGAATCTTTTTTAAGCGACAGCCATTGGTCGGACGAATCGGCGGGGCGCATAACTTCAGAAAAAAGCTTTTCCCTTTCGCTATTATTATTCGATACGGCATCAGGTATATCGTGACGCGATATATCTAAAAATTCCAACAATTTTTTTAATTCAAATTGCGGATGAGTTTCTTCGATCTTTTCCCAAGACGAATCGTCTAAAAGTTTATCCAGTCCCGAAAGGTAAATACTGCCGTTTTTTAATTCCGAAACCGTTTTTACCAACTCTTTCATTGCCGGAAAAGTGGCGGTTGTTCCTGCAATAATAATTTCTTTTTCTTGGAACATGCTTTGTAAATTTTTACTCTGTTCCAAAAGAAGTTTATTATTATAATCACTTATGTCACTTAAATTTCTTTCTTCTAAGATCTGCGGATAAAATTCGGTTATTATTTTTAGAAATTGCAAAGTGTTTTGCCAGTGAGAAGCATATTCTTCAGGAACAATATCGTTAAGTTTTTCAAACTTAAGTTGTTCGTTTTTTACCATATCTATCAGCGAAGAAAGTTCGTTAGCTAAATAGCAAGCTTGAGATGTAGTCAAACTTTCAACTTTAAAGTTGTCCGGACGAGCGCAAATCAGCCTTATAAATATCATAAGTCTTTCGACCGAGCTTATAACCGGCGGAAGATTCAGTTCGTTTCCGGAAAAGAAAAAGCCGTCTTCGTCAACACTGCCCAACGGTAATATTTGTGGCAGAAGAGTAGCATTCATACCATGTAATTTAACAAAAGCATTACGCAATTCCCGAACAGCTCTTCTGTTTGGCAGAAAAACAGTTACGTCTGTCAATTCAAGTAAATTATCCTGGTATTTTTTAAGCAGATGTTCTGCGAGTGTATCAACTAACGAACAGCCTACGGGAACATTGTAAATATTGGGCAAAGCAGCCTCCTTATTTTATTTCTGTTATAAGTTTTTCTAATGCTCTGCTTCGGTGAGACATTTTGTTTTTGATATCATCTCCGAGCTCGGCAAAAGTTTTATCGAATCCTTCCGGAATAAAAATAGGATCATATCCGAATCCGCCATTTCCTGACGGGGTTTCGGAAATATTCCCGTCAACTCTGCCTTCAAAGATCATGGTTTTTTCGTTAGGAACGGCTAAAGCCATACAACATGAAAAGTGAGCTTTTCTTGTTTCTTTACCTGATTCTGCCATTTCTTTTAATAACATTTTCATCCCTTCGTTAAAATCACGATTAGGAGCATAACGAGCAGAATAAACTCCGGGGCGACCGTTGAGAGCATCAACACATAATCCCGAATCGTCAGCCAAACAGGGAAGACCACACATCATACACAAGCTTTCTGCTTTTAATTTTGCATTTTCTTCAAAAGTTGTTCCTGTTTCTTCAACATCCCCGAGCCTTAAATCTGCGGCAGATTGTACTTCTATTTTCAGAGGTGCAAGCAATGTTTTTATTTCGGCAATTTTACCGGCATTATGACTGGCAACGACTAACTTTGTTATTTTCATTTATTTAATTCCTAAAGCTTCTTTTTGTTTTTCTATAAGTTGTTTTATTCCGTCTTTAGCTAAAGACATCAGTTCAAAAAATTCTTTTTCATCAAAAGGTTCTTCTTCTGCGGTTCCTTGAATTTCTACAATTTTTCCGCTTTCGGTTAAAACAAAATTCATATCAACCTGTGCATGCGAATCTTCTTCATAATCAACATCTACGATTTTTTCACCATTGTGAATGTCACAAGAAATTGCCGCTACAAATTCTTTAATCGGGTTTTCTTTAATTTTCTTTTGTTCAATCAAATATTGAATAGCCTGATAAAGAGCTACGAAACCTCCGGTTATTGAGGCCGTTCTTGTTCCTCCGTCCGCTTGAATTACATCGCAATCGATACAAATGGAAATATCTTTTAATGCGGTTAAATCAACAACGGCTCGCAATGAACGACCGATAAGGCGCTGTATTTCTTGAGTACGACCGGACGGTTGTTTCAGCTCTCTGGGGGTTCTCTGACGATTTGAACGCGGCAACATGGCATATTCCGCCGTAATCCATCCTCTGTTTTGTCCCTTAAGCCAGTTAGGGACTTTTTCTTCAACGCTTGCGGTACAAATTATGTGAGTGTTTCCGAACTTTACCAAACAGGAGCCTTCTGCATAAGGACTAAATCCGGGGATTAATTCAATATCTCTGATTTGATTGTTTTCTCTGTTATTATTACGCATTTTTACATCTCTTTTTCATTAAATTTTCTGCATTGTAAAATACGATATTTTATATGGATAAGCAATAAAAAACCGGAGATGATTCCCCGGTTTTTACATTAAGCAATTTTATTTGCGGAACGTTTGCGTTGTATCGGATCAAGAATACGTTTACGCAAACGAATCGTTTTCGGTGTAACTTCCAACAACTCGTCGTCTTGAATATAAGACAAACCTTCTTCCAAACTTATGCGGCGGGGAGGGGTAAGGCTGATAGCTTCATCTTTTCCGGCTGCACGAATATTGGTTAATTGTTTTGAGCGACAAGGATTGATTTCCAAATCATTGGGTTTGGTGTGTTCACCGATAATCATACCTACATAAACAGGAACGTTCGGGTCAATGAACATCGGACCTCTGTCTTCTAATTTCCAAAGAGAATAAGCGATGGATGTTCCGTCTTCACTGGAAATTAATACTCCGTTTCTGCGTCCTTCAATTTCTCCCTTGTGAGGTTCATAAGCATAAAAACTGCGGTTCATAACACCGGTTCCGTGGGTGTCGGTTAAAAATTCGGAGTGATAACCGATTAAACCGCGGGTAGGAGCATGGAAAACCAAACGAACTTTATTACCTGCTTGTGCCGGAATCATTTCGATTAATTCAGCTCGACGCATTCCCATTTTTTCTACAACGGTACCTGAAAATTCTTCATCAACGTCAACCACAACTTCGTCAATAGGTTCCAAAACATTGCCGTCTTCATCTTTTTGGAACACAACACGAGGGCGAGAAATTGAGAGTTCGAATCCTTCACGACGCATTGTTTCTATCAAAACACCTAATTGCAATTCTCCTCTTCCCGCCACTTCAAAAGCATCGGAGTTCGGAGTTGTGGTTATTTTGAGAGCGATATTTCCTTCAGCTTCTTTTTGTAATCTTTCGGCAATAACGCGAGATGTTACTTTTTCGCCTTCTCTTCCTGCCAACGGAGAATCGTTAACCGCAAAAGTCATCACCAAAGTAGGAGGATCAATAGGTTGTGCTTCTATTGCCTCGGTAACATCAAAATGGCATAATGTATCGGCAACGGTTCCTTTTACAACACCGGCGATGGCAACAATATCTCCGGCATGAGCTTCGTCTAAACTTTGACGATTAAGTCCGCGATATGCCATAATTTTGTTAATACGGAAACGTTCAATTTCTTTATTTCCGGCACCGAGAACCTTGATTGTTTCTCCGGCTTTGACACTACCGGAATAAATTTTACCGGTGAGCATGCGTCCTACAAACTTATCGGCTTCCAATGTTGTTGCAAGCATAGAAAAAGGTTTGTCCGGATAACATACGGGAGCGGAAACTTTGGAAAGAATTAAATCAAACAACAGGCTTAAATCTTTCTTTTCGTCGTTTAAGTCTTCTACTGCCCAACCGTTACGACCGGAAGCATACAATACAGGAAAATCAAGTTGTTCATCTGTTGCGTTAAGACTTACAAACAAATCGAATACTTCGTTTAATACTTCATCAACACGAGCATCCGGTTTGTCAGCCTTGTTGATAACAACTATAGGTTTTAAACCTACTTTCAGAGCCTTTCCTAAAACGAATTTTGTTTGCGGCATAGGTCCTTCTGAGCTGTCAACCAACAAAATCACGCCGTCAACCATAGACATAATGCGTTCAACTTCACCGCCGAAGTCTGCGTGTCCCGGGGTATCTACGATATTAATTCTGACGCCTTTCCATTCTACGGAAGTACATTTTGATAAAATAGTAATACCTCTTTCTCTTTCGAGTTCGTTAGAATCCATAACGCAGGTTTCAACTTTTTGATTATCACGAAAAGTTCCGCTTTGTTTTAATAGTCCGTCAACGAGGGTTGTTTTTCCGTGGTCAACGTGGGCTATAATAGCGATATTTCTTAATTCCATTGTTTTTCTTTCAATTTGTTATTTTAAATTTAGGCGCACAATAGCACAAGTTTGTCTGTTTTCAAGAAAAAAATAAAATAAAAATCAGCCCGTTAAGGACTGATTGAATAAAAAATAACCCCCGCAACAGCGAGGGTTGAAACGAAAAATTATTCGTTGGCATTTGGCCAATTTTTTGCATTTTCAGCATTGAAAGCAACCCATTGAGGATCAGCTTCATCTTCAGTTGTGATTGCTTCTTGTGGGCATTCTGCAATACAAACACCGCAGCTGATACATGTATCAGGATCAATTACCAATTGAGTATCACCTTCGTGAAAAGCATCAACAGGGCATACATCAACACAAGATTTGCATTTAATGCAATTGTCATTAACGACAGAAACCATGGTTTATCTCCTTAAAGATTATTTTAAATTTCAGCCCTAAATCTAATCGTATTTATAATAAAATCAAGTAAAAAATAATAAATGCTCTTGCGGATGTGTTTTTTTCTCCCCATATAATAAGCAATAACAAAATTTGGAGAATAAATATGAGTGAAAAAATGAACTTTCAGGCAGAAGTAAATAAGATGTTGAATATTGTGGTTAATTCACTTTATTCGGAAAAATATATTTTCTTGCGCGAACTTATTTCTAATGCTTCCGATGCTTGTGACAAGCTTAAATATTTGTCGTTGACCAATCCGGAAATTGCAAAAGGTAACGGAGAACTGAAAATTGTTTTAACTCCCAATGATAAGGAAAATACTCTTACTATTTCCGATAATGGTATCGGCATGAATAAAGATGATTTGATAAATCATTTGGGTACGATAGCAAAATCAGGCACTTCAGATTTTGTTGCCAATATGAAAGAAAACGGTTCTGCGGCCGATTTGATAGGTCAGTTCGGTGTCGGTTTTTATTCTGCATTTATGGTTGCCGAAAAAGTTGAAATAATTACCAAAAAAGCCGGAGAGGAACAAGCTTATAAATGGACATCCAACGGTATTGACGGTTTTGAAATCGAATCGGCGGAAAAAAGCGAAAACGGAACGGAAATAAAATTATTTTTGAAAGAAGATGATAAAAACTTTACCGATACAATTTATCTTCGTCATTTAATCAGAACATATTCTGACCACATCAGTTATCCGATTGTTTTGAATTTAAGTGAAGCCGGCGAAGAAACAATTAATACCGGTTCTGCTTTGTGGACAAGAAACAAAGGCGAAATCACTCAAGAACAATATAAAGAATTTTACCAACATATATCGCATAATTTTGACGAGCCTTGGCTAACCTTACATTTTAAGGCCGAGGGAAGTATTGAATATACATCGTTGTTGTTTATTCCGTCGAGCCAGCCTTATGATTTGTTCCAACCGGATAAAAAACAGGGGTTGAAACTCTATGTGAACAGAGTGTTTATTTCCGATAAGGTAGAAGAATTGATGCCCAACTATTTGCGTTTTGTGAAGGGAATCGTTGATTCTTCTGACTTACCGTTAAATATTTCTCGTGAAATGTTGCAACAAAATGCGTTGATTGCGAAAATAAAGAACGGAATTGTCGGAAGATTGTTAAAAGATTTGAAAAAACGTTTTGAAAATTATGATGATTACATCAAATTTTGGAATGATTTCGGAATTGCTTTCAAAGAAGGTATTTATGAAGATTTTTCGAATCGAGAAGAAATCGCATCTTTGTCATTGTTTAACTCTACAAAAAGCGATGACAAATTAACAAGTTTAGATGCTTATATTGAACGCATGCAACCGGAACAAAATGTTATTTATTATATTACCGGAGATGATGTAAAAGTTTTGGTAAACAATCCTCAGTTGGAAGCATTTAAGCAAAAAGGATTGGAAGTTTTGCTTTTAACAGATCCGATAGATGAGTTTTGGACTCAAACTTTGCCTAATTATAAAGGAAAAGTTATTAAACATATTTCACAAGCAGATGTTGATTTTTCTTTTGAAAGAAAAGAAGAAAAAGCAGAAGCGGGAAGTTTGGAAAAACTCATAAATTATATGCAGGATTTGTTTAAGGAAGAAGTAGGAAAAGTCGAATCGACAGAAAAACTCACATCAAGTCCGGTAAGTCTGACAGTTGAAAGCGGACAAATGAGTATTCATTTGGAAAGATTAATGAGAAATCATCAGCAACAAACGGCTTTTAACTCGACTCGTATTTTAGAGATAAATCCGTACCATCCGCTGATTATAAAATTAAGCGAATCGATAGAAGATGAAAGTAAAAAGCCTGAAATTGAAAAAATTTCAAAAATATTGCTTGATCAGGCAAAAATTGCCGAAGGAGAACCTATAAAAGACAGTTCTTTTTATGTTTCTGCGATAAGCGAATATATTCTGAAAGGTTTTTAATCCACAAATATCGCCGATTTTTACATCGGCGATATTTTTTGTCTTGCTTTTTGTCAAAAAAGAATATATACTGACAGCATATTACAAATTATGAAGATAAGTATTAACCGCAACAGATTGAATAGCTATGGATTTTGACAAAGATTTTTCTTTGTAACTCAAGCTCTCAACTATTTTAATGAAGTATTTCGATACAAGATAAAGAGTCTTTCGCGAGGCCGCC
>JAFYRQ010000045.1 GCA_017546885.1 Alphaproteobacteria bacterium | reverse complement strand
GAGAGTTGTAAAAGAATATCCCAAGATTTTTGATGGCAGTGAAATTGATGATTATAAGATTTTGTTGGCTCATAATCCTAAATTTGCCAAAGATTATTTGAATATGGGCTTTGATTTGCAACTGTCTGCTCATACTCACGGAGGACAAATATTTCCGTTTCATGTATTGGTAAAATGGGCAAATAACTATTTAGCCGGAAAATATGATATTGACGGTAAAATTTTATATATTTCACGAGGAGCGGGTTATTGGGGACCTCCGATGAGATTGTTCTCTCCTGCCGATATAACTCTTATTACCGTAAAACCGGAATAAAAAACGAGGAAACTATGTTAGAACCTTTTTATTTGCCCGAAGTTATCGAAGGTACAAATGTCGTTTTATACAAACGTGACCATAATTATGATAATGAAATGTGGTTGGCGATTGACAGTAATAGGAATTTTTTACGTCCGTATTTGATGTGGGTTGATAAAACAGATTGTTTTGATAGTGTAACCGGAGCTACTAAACATTTTAATTTGGCTTGGGCTTCACAGGCTAAGTTTGCTTATGTTATTGCCGATAAATGCTCAAAAAAATTGTTGGGTTCAATAGATATTCATAATATAGATTTGGATAATCACAGTGCAGAAATAGGTTATTGGTTAAAGGAAGATAAAACCGGATACGGATATGTTTCTGATGCCTTAAAACAACTTGAAAAATGTGCTTTTGATGCAAAAATTAATCGCTTGGTTATTACCTGTGACAGTCGTAACAGGGCGTCGGCAAATGTAGCAATTCGTAACGGATATAAATTTGAAAGTACCAATCGCAAAGCAATATTTGCTTATGGCAATTTTTATGATAGAGAAGTTTATGCTAAGCTCATAAATGAGTAGTATTTCAGATAACTTTTTGTAATTCTGATTTTATGGAAGAGAGTTCTTCTATTACATTTTTCAGCATATCGTTTGATAAAGATGATAGATTATTGTCTTCTGCCATTGTTTCTTCAGATGACAATTCTTCGGCAAATAAATCATCTAAAATTGTATTGCCGACAAAATTTTTGATACCTTTATCTTTGAAAAGCTTTTGTACACCTTCTATGGTGTAACGTTCGTTATGAAGAAGCTTTTGGATACATTCCAAGAGTTTTACATCGTCAGGACGATAATAGCGGCGACCGCCGTTCATTTTAAGAGGTTTAATTTGAGTAAATTTAGTTTCCCAAAAACGAAGAACATGGGTGCCAACTCCCAACATATCAGCTACCTCTGCAATAGTTCTGAATGCGGCTTTTGACTTGTTGACAACCATGTTACATCCGATAAAAAATTATTTGTTCAAAGAAGAACGCATTGTTTGAGATGGTTTGAAAGAAATAACTTTACGAGAAGAAATTTCTGCTTCAACACCGGTTTTAGGATTACGACCGATACGAGTGTTTTTTTGACGTACGGTAAAAGTGCCGAAAGAAGAAATTTTTACATTGTTACCTTTTACCAATTCATTGGTAACTTCTTCTAAAACCATATCCAAAATTTCACCAGAATCTTTGCGAGACAAACCAACTTCTTGGTATAAAGTTTCTGCAATATCAGATCTTGTAACTGTTCTCATTTTTATTCCATCCTTCTATTTTTTAATTTTTTTCAATATAGCAACAAAAAAATATATCGCCAATATTTTTAAAAACTATCTACAACTTAAATTCTTATAACCATTCCGCCCCAAGTAAAGCCCGCTCCCATAGAGCTGAAAGCTACCAAATCGCCTTTCTTTACTTTTCCGGATTCGATAGATTCCGCTAATGCTAAAGGAATCGAAGCGGCAGAGGTGTTTCCGTGATGATCAACGGTAACAATCACTTTGCTTTCATCTAATTCCAGTTTTTTAGCAACAGAATCGATAATTCTTAAATTTGCCTGATGCGGTATATACCAATCCACATCATTTATATCTACATTTGCTATTGCCAATGTTTCTTCGACACCTTGAACCAAGCTGGGAACGGCAACCTTAAACACTTCTTTTCCGTCCATGTGAATAAAACCGGATTTTTGGTTGAAAGAAACACCGCTGTCAGAACAAAGTTTGTCATATTGTGAGCCGTCAGCATAGATTTTTGTGGCTAATATACCTGTGTCGGTATTTTTGCCTTCACATTCTGCGGCCTTATATATGGCTGCACCGGCTCCATCACCGAACAATACGCAAGTATTTCGGTCGGTCCAGTCAGTAATTCTTGATAAAGTTTCAGCACCGATAACCAAAGCATTTTTAATTTGCCCTAAACGAATCATATTATCAGCAATTTGTGTAGCATAAACAAAACCTGAACAAGCAGCATTAATATCCATTGCCGCAACTCCGGAGCGCAGACCTAAAATTTTTGAAATTTTAGCAGCACATGATGGAAATGTATTGTCAGGTGTAACTGTTGCTAAAATTATGAAATCAATTTCTTCCGCAGTCATTTGAGCGTTTTGCATAGCCATTTGAGCTGCTTTTACACAAAAATCAGATGTGTATTCTCCATCAGAGGCAACATGACGGCTTCTGATACCTGTTCGAGTGCTGATCCACTCGTCATTTGTTTCAACAATTTTTGATAAATCATCATTAGTTAATACTTTGGCAGGAAGACTATATCCGGTGCCAACTAATTGTGATCTTATAAGACTCATAGATAATATCCTTCGTAAATGCTTTCTTGGTTTAATTCGTCTAAATCAAATTTTTCTACTTCCTGACGAATCGTATCAACAAAGTTTTGGCGAACAAGTTTAGCGGCATTATCAATGGCTACGGCATAGCCTTTTCCATCAGTTCCGCCATGGCTTTTTACACTTAAGCCGTTCAAACCGACAAGCATTGCTCCGTTATATGCACGCGGATCCATACTCTTTTTGATTTTGAGCACTACTCCCATCATAAACGGAAGACCGATTTTTGCAAAAATAGAACGTTTAACTGCTCGTTTAATCAAGCGAACAACGAGTCTGGCGGTTCCTTCGGTAGCTTTGAGCGCAACATTGCCGGTAAAACCGTCGGCAACAATAACATCTGCAGCACCATTGGCAATATTATGCGGTTCGATATATCCGGTGCAGTTAATGTCAAGTTGCGGGTTTTTCAAAATTTTCAGGGCTTGACGAATTTCTTCTTTACCCTTCATTTCTTCAGCACCGATATTGAGCAATGACACGCGAGGAGTTTTGAGTCCTAAAGCGTGTTTGGCAAAAATGTTGCCCATAATGGCAAATTCTGCCAAATTGATTGCATCACACTCGGTGTTTGCACCTAAATCAAGCATAACATATTTGCCGTCAATATGTGGCATAATTGTACAAATTGCAGGACGATGAATTCCTTTAATGGTTTTGAGTACCATTTTAGAAATAGCCATTAACGCACCGGTGTTTCCGGCGGAAACAACGGCACGGGCTCTACCTGAACGTACAGCATCAATTGCCATATACATACTGGTATTTCGATTGCGAATTACCTGCGAAGGCTTGTCTTCGTTTTTGACGTAGTCTTCGGTATGGATTACCTTTGAAACTTTAGCCACTTTAGGATATTGTTTCAACAAAGGCATGATTTTATTCTCATCGCCAAAAAGCAAGAAACGCAAATCAGAGTTACGCTTTGCAACGATGTTAATTCCTTCTATTACGACTCGAGGGGAATTATCTCCCCCCATCGCATCAATTGAAATAACCAGATTATCAGACAAATTTTTGCTCCATCTAGGTTAATATGATTTAATTATTCTGCTGCTTTTTTTGCAACAACTTCACGTTTATCGTATTGTCCGCAAGAAGGGCAAACGTTGTGAGGTCTTTTTAACTCACCGCAGTTAGGGCACTCATGATAAGAGTTAGCACCTAAAGCATCGTGAGAACGGCGCATATTGCGACGTGATTTTGAAGTTTTATGTTTTGGTGTTGCCATTTTCTTATTCTTTTCAAAAAATCATTGTTATCACGAAAATTTCAAAGCACAGTAATAAAACATTTTTTTACAAAATGCAACATATTTTCTGCAACTCTGAAAAGGTTATGTGTCTTTTAACCAAAAAAAAACAGTTTTGCAAGCATAATTTTTATTTCTTTAGTTTTGCCAGTACTGCAAAAGGATTGTTTTTGACGTCATCTTCTTCGTCAAACTCGGAAACAAAGCTGAATTCTTCGCCTTCTTTACGAGGATAATCGTCTAAACGCAAAGCAATTTGCTCAATGGCAATGTCGCCTAAATCAATTTTTCCGCCGATTACAACTTCCGGCATATCTTTGTCCCAATCGTCTCCTTCTTCTTTTTGGCTGGCAAGAGTTGCTTTTACATCATAATCGGTTTCAAAATCAAAATCATAGTCTGTGGAAAATGTTTCCAGTGAGATTACACTTTTTTGTGCGACTTCTGCCTTGATATGTCCGGTTATGCTTAATATATTTGTGCTGTGATTAAGTTTTAACCTGAAGTCTGCATCAAGTGATTTTACCTCGGGTATTTGTAAAACTTCAGCCAAAAAGGTGAGGTTATCCTCATTTGCCGTCATGTGATAATGTTGCTCGTTTAATGGCATGTCGGCAACTGTTAAAGGGTAAGAAAATTCTTTTTGCATAAATATTTTCCCTGTGTTATATATGTTAAACAATTTAAGTCATAATGATAAGGAAGTAATAATATGTCAATAAACAAAGTATTTTTATTAAGTATGATAGCAATGCTTTCCGCCTGCAGTAGTGATGTTTTTATCACCCATACCGGTAATATGCCTTCTGAAGAAAAAATTTCAATGGTCTTTAACGGACAAACAAAAAATGATGTTTTAGAAGTGTTGGGTTCTCCTTCAAACGTGGTATCACTTGATAAAGATACGTGGATTTATATGTCTTCCGATATTAAGCAAGTCGCCTTTTTCGCTCCTAAAGAAGTAAACAGAGAATTGTTAGTGATTAAATTTGATACCGAAAACAGAGTTGCAAGTGTTGAAAAATTAAATAAAAAACATGGTGAAAAAGTAGAAATAACCGAAGAACAGACACCAAATCAGGAACAAGAACAAGGTTTCTTCCGCAAATATTTCGGCGGTGTAGGACAATATTTGCCGTTTGGTGACGGTACCGATAGCGGTATTTAATCTATTATATAAGGAAAAATAAATGATTGCCAAGTTACGAGGAATTGTTGACAGTTTTGGCGAGGATTGTGTTGTTATTGATGTCAACGGAGTAGGATATTTAGTCTATGCCTCAAGTCGAACCTTATCAAAATTGGTTAAAGGCTCTGAAACAACACTTTTTACGGAAACAGTAGTCAGAGAAGACAGTATAAGTTTATATGGCTTTGGTACCGCATTGGAAAAAGAATGGTTTTTAACATTAACTAAAGTGCAGGGAGTAGGGGCAAAAGTATGTCTGAGTATTTTGTCTGCTTTGACACCGTCACAATTAGCACAAGCCATTGCGGCACAGGATAAGGCTTCTTTCACTCGTGCAAACGGTGTAGGTCCTAAATTGGCTGCCAGAATCGTTACCGAATTAAAAGGAAAAATGGTGGGATTGCCGATTGGTGCGGATACGACTGATTATGTTGCCGCTGTTGATGATTCTCCGATGGCGATATATGTTGCGGAAGAAAAAACAAACAGACAAACGGAAGATGCTGTTTCGGCCTTGGTTAATTTGGGGTATCCTCGTGTAGAGGCTTATAGAGCGGTAAATTTGGCATTGGCAAAAAATCCTGAAGCTGATTTTAGTTCTTTGATAAAATCTGCTTTGAAAGAATTTGGCAGTAAGGAGATGTAGTATATGGAAGAAAGAATAGTTACACCTCATGAGTTGCCTGAAGATGATAACGGAGTTAATGCTCCGGCTAATTTGCGTCCGACCTCGTTGAGTGATTTTGTCGGACAAAAACAAGTTTGCGAAAACTTAAAAATTTTTATTGAAGCAGCAAAAATGCGTGGAGAATCGTTAGACCATGTGTTGTTGTTCGGACCTCCGGGATTGGGAAAAACGACATTGGCCTCTATTGTTGCAAAAGAATTAGGAGTTAATTTTAAGGCAACATCCGCACCGATGATTACAAAATCAGGAGATTTGGCTGCAATACTCACTAATTTGGAAGCAAATGACGTATTGTTTATTGATGAAATTCATCGTTTGAATCCGGCTATTGAAGAAGTTTTATATTCGGCAATGGAAGATTTTCAACTTGATTTGATTATCGGAGAGGGGCCGTCAGCTCGTTCTGTCAGACTTCCGTTGCAGCCGTTTACTTTAGTCGGAGCTACTACACGTTCCGGATTGCTTTCTACACCTTTACGTGAACGTTTCGGTATTCCTTTACGTCTGGATTTTTACTCTCCGGAAGACTTGGAAAAAATAGTTCTTCGCGGAGCTCGATTGTTAAATGTTCCGATGTCATCGGAAGGCGCAAGAGAAGTTGCTCGCCGTTCGAGAGGAACTCCTCGTGTTGCCGGTCGATTGTTACGACGAGTTCGTGATTTTGGGGCAGTTATTTGTGACGGAGAAATCGGAGAAAAAACTGCAGATATGGCCTTGCAAAGATTAAATGTCGATAAATTCGGATTAGATGCGTTTGATAAACGCTATTTGAATTGTATTGCCAAAAACTATGGCGGAGGTCCGGTCGGGGCGGATACTTTGGCTGCAGCCTTATCGGAAGAAAGAGATACCATCGAAGAAGTTATTGAGCCGTTTTTGTTAAAACTCGGATTTTTGCAAAGAACACCGAGAGGACGTGTTATTTCTGATTTGGGATGCGAATATTTGGGGATTCCGAAACTTCGTAAAAATGTGAAGCAGTATAATGAACAAGATGATTTATTCGGGAGTGAAGATAATGAGTAAGGTTGAAACTATGCAGGGTAAGTTTGAAGGAAATAAGTTTTATTTTCCGGTAAGGGTGTATTATGAAGATACCGATGCCGGTGGTATAGTTTATTATGCTAACTATTTGAAGTTTGCCGAAAGAGCACGCACCGAATATGTTAGAGCAATCGGTTTGCGACAACAAGATGCCTTGGAACAAGAAGAAAAAGCTGCGTTTGTGGTTCGCCATTGTGATATTGATTATAAATCTCCGGCCGTTTTGGATGATTTATTGACGGTGGTTTGTGAAGTTACGGAGTTTGGCGGAGCTTCGGTGGTTATGCATCAGGATATTATGCGAGGCGATGAAATTTTGGTTAGTATAGACATTAAGGTTGTTTATGTGCTGCTGAAAAATAAGCGTCCGTCACGTCTGCCGGCAGAACTTGTAAAAAGCTTTAAGGGCGAATAAATAAAAAACCGTCGAATATAAAAATTCGGCGGTTTTTTGATTGTTTTTTCAGAGTT
>JAFYRQ010000044.1 GCA_017546885.1 Alphaproteobacteria bacterium | reverse complement strand
CCTGCAAAGTATAGTTCAAGGAGTGGCCCATATGTAAAACACCGGTAACATTTGGCGGAGGAATTACAACGGCATAAGCTTCTTTGTTTTTATCCATATTTGGCTTAAAATATTCTTTTTCTTCCCAAGAAGCATAAATTTTTTCTTCAAAATTTTTCGGATCGTAAGTTTTTTCTAACATATTATTTTCCTGTTTTTTCATTAAATCATAAACAATCCGCATAAATTGCGGAGCTAAAAATAAAGGTGGAGACCGATACTAGTAAATCTTAGCGTTTGCCGGTCTTTACCATCACTCGTTCAACTTCTTTTCTGACTAAATTTGGAAGATAGTCTTCCAACCATTGACTCAAAATAGGAACAACCTCATTGATAATTGCAACTTCTGCCAGTTTTTGAACTGAAATATCCGCAACTTTTTCATTTTGACGACGAGATGCAAAAATATCGGCAAAATCTTTTACAATCTGTTCGGACAAATTATCTTTAGGCTCATAAATTTCTTCATCATCGGTAGTAATACGAAAATTATTGCTTTGTTCTTCTCTCTCTTCCGCCTGTAACATCATTTTCTGAATGTTACTGCAGATTGTTGCAACATCGTATTCCGTATCATTCTTTTCTTCTGTTGCTTCATAAACTTGAGGCTCGGATACGACAGGACGCAACGGAACAAATGGTTGAGGTTCGGCAACCGTTTTCATTGTTGAGATATTTATCGCTCTATATTCATCATCTTTAGACTGATGACGAGCTCCGCTATCATGCAAGATATTGCGGATAGAACTCAAAATTTCATCCATTGACAGTTCTTTTGTGTCCTGTTTATCCATATTAAACCCTATCTGTTAATCTATTGATGTTGATAACCATTTATCACGAGTTTCTTTGTAATAAACTTTAGGATTATACAACTCAACATCAAGCTTCAAATTCTTGGCAGTAAGTTTACCCATTGCTTGCATTACTTGCATTGCAGACAAATAATATTCCCTGCGAGCCTTTACTACTTCTACTTGAGAATTTAACAAAGTTTGGAAAGCATCCAATACATCCAAAACTGTTCTGTTACCCAAAGCTTCTTCTTTTTTTACACCCTCAAGAGCAATTTCATTAGCTGCCACTTGGTCAACCAATGCCTTAATTTTAGCATCGTTGGTAACCATAGATTCCCAACTGCTTGTAATTGCGGAAACGGCAGAACGTTGCGCACTCAAAACTTGTTCCTGTGCTTGCCATTTTGCATATTTACTCTGACGAATTCGAGCTCTGTTCTCTCCGGCATCATACAATGGTATTGTTGCATTAAGACCTAAAGAAACATCATCTACTGTAGCGGTTGCATCGCCATAATGTTTCGGATTATTCTTACTTTTAGAAACACTGCCTTGTGCGGACAACTGAGGTGCTAAAGCTCCATAGTTGGCTTTTACGGCATAATCTTTTGCTTGCAAAGCTTGTTTAGCCTGTAAAACAGCAAAGTTATTATCTAAAGTCAAACTCAAAGCCTTATCAAAATTAGCCGGTAAGAATGTATGAATATTATCCGGTTCAGCCAAATCTTTCGGGTCTTTACCGATAACCTGTTTGTAAACAGCTTTAGAAACCTCTAAAACACCTTCCGCACTTATACGACTTGCAACAGCTTGAGAATAACTTGATTTTGCTTGAGCAACGTCTGTTCTCGTCAACTCACCCACATTAAAACGTTCTTGAGTTTCATCAAGTTGTTTTTTCAATAACTTTTCATTGTTTTTTTGCAACTCAACTATTGCTTCATCACGAACAACATTCAAATATGCTTCCGAAGCATTTAAGAATATTGTCTGTTCATAATTAGCCAAATTATACTGTTCCGAACGAGCCGCACTATCAGCAGATTTTACGGAATTTACGGTTGAAAAACCGGAGAACAACGGCTGACTTATTGTTGCGGCCAAAGTATGAGATTCCTTGCCTTCCTCTGTTTGGCTTAAACTGTTATTGGTATTGGAATTATTATATTGTCCGGTCAATGCGATAGAAGGTCTGTATCCGGATTTTGCAATAGCAACATTTTCGTCAACAGAACGTAAATATGCTCTTTGAGCCTGCAAATCCGGATTGCTTCTATAAGCTTCCGATAAAGCTTCAAATACTGTTTCTGCTCTGGCTGTCGAGCAAACCAAAACTCCCATAGCAATTACGGGGAGCATATACTTTTTCATTTAATCACCTCTTATAAATAACACTGTGAGCGATTATATTACATTTTTTGTTGATTGCAATTATAAATTTTTCATATATTATCGTCGTTAACTATATTTCAAATAATTTACATATAGGTTATTATCGAATTTAAGCAGATTTTGTGGGGATAAAATGATAAAAAGAAACTCTGTACTATTAAACGAAATAGATAAAGCAAGATTAAAACTTTCTATTGAACACTACATAAATTACTTTATCGGTAAACGTGTTTGCGAAATCACAAAAGAAGAAGCTCTAAAAGCTATTTCTTTGGCCGTAAGAGAATTTGCGATGGATAGAATGTATAAAACCATTGCCAGATATAACGAAGCGAACTCCAAACGAGTATATTATCTTTCCATCGAATACTTAATCGGTCGTTCACTTGAAAACAATCTTCATAATTTAGGCTTATTTGATGCTCTTCAAGATATTAAAATTGACGGATGGCCTTGGAATTCGATGGAAGAAATTTTTGATACCGAATACGATCCAGCTTTAGGAAATGGCGGTTTAGGACGTTTGGCTGCTTGTTATTTAGATTCTATGGCATCACTCGGCATTCCGGGATTCGGATACGGAATTAACTACGAATACGGCTTATTCAAACAAAAATTTGAAAACGGATATCAGGTTGAACAAGCTGACAGTTGGGAAGGAGAAGAATCTCCTTGGCAGTTTGTACGTCACGACCGCAAAGTTACAATTCCTCTTTACGGAAATGTAGAAACAACTATTGATGCGGCAACCGGAGAACCTGTATTTATTTGGAAAAACACCTCCCCGATTTATGGTATTCCTTATGATTTTCCGATTGTCGGATATAACGGAAAGTCTGTTAACTATTTACGTTTATTCTCCGCAGAAGGTGATGAAACATTAAATATTAATATCTTTAACAAAGGCGGATATTTTGATGCTCTGCGTGATAAAATTGAAAGCGAAACAATTTCCAAAGTGCTTTATCCGTCAGATGCCATTGAAGCAGGTAAAGAGTTACGCTTAAAACAGCAATATTTCTTTGTATCCTGTGCAATACAAGACATTATCCGTCGTTTCCTCGAAAAGAGTAATGACTTTTACAAAATGCCGGATTATATCACAATTCAACTTAACGATACCCACCCGGCTCTAGGTATTCCAGAAATGATGCACCAATTGATTGACGTTTACGGACAATCTTGGAATACGGCTTGGGAAATCACAACTAAAATATTTGCTTATACCAACCACACTTTGCTTCCGGAAGCTCTTGAGACATGGAATGCACGTATGTTGGGCAGAATGTTACCGAGACACTTGCAAATTATTTATGAAATCAATCGCCGTTTTATTGAATTTGCACGTGCAAAATTTGGTAATCAACCTGAAAAATTGGCAAAAATTTCTATTGTATCCGGCGATGGTGACAATCAAATAATTCGTATGGCAAACTTGTCAATTGTCGGTTCATACATGGTAAACGGTGTAGCAAAACTGCACTCCGAATTGATTAAAACCAACCTTGTTCCGGAATTTTATGAATTATATCCGGAGAAATTTACCAATGTTACAAACGGAATTACACCACGTCGTTGGTTATATCATGCAAACAAAGCGTTATCTGATTTAATTTCGGATAAAATCGGTAATGAATGGGTTACTAATCTCGATTTGTTGCAAGAAGTTGAAAACTTTGTTGATGATAAGAAATTTGTTGAAGATTTTATGAAAATCAAACAACAAAACAAGAAAAAATTAGCGAAGAAAATATTAAAAACCAATGGCATTGCAGTTAATCCGAACAGTATTTTCATTGTTCAGGCAAAACGCATCCACGAATATAAACGTCAACTGATGACAATTTTACAGGTTATCGGTGACTATTTGGCAATCATTAAAGATAATGTTTATCCTGCATATCCGAAAACTTATATTTTTGCCGGTAAAGCTGCTCCGTCTTATCATTTTGCCAAAATGGTTATTAAGCTGATTAACAATGTAGCTGACGTTATCAACAATGATTCTCGTGTTAATGATATGATTAAAGTGGTATTTATCCCCGATTATAAAGTATCATTGGCAGAAACACTTATTCCGGCTGCGGATATAAGTATTCAAAGCTCAACTGCAGGTTATGAAGCATCAGGAACTGGCAATATGAAATTTGCTCTTAACGGCGCACTTACTGTTGGTACTTATGATGGCGCAAATATCGAAATCAGAGAAGCAGTAGGCGAAGATAATTTCTATCTATTCGGTTTGAAAGATAACGAAGTTACCAAGATGCACAAAGAAAATTCGTATAAGCCTTATGATATTTATGATAAATCTGATTATATCAAACGTATATTAAACAGCTTAAACTCTAATATGTTCTGCGAAAAAGACTATGTATTGTTGTTTAAGATGATATATGAAGAATTGTTATCTCGTGATTACTTTATGGTTCTGGCTGATTTAGAAGACTTTAATAAAGCCCTACATTCGGCAGAAGAAGACTACAAAGATCAAAATAAATGGGCAAAGATGGCAATTTATAATGTTGCTCGTATCGGTAAATTCTCAAGCGATAGAGCCATCATGGATTATGCTAACAATATTTGGCACATCAAACCTGTTGAATAAAAAACGTGCAAACAAAAAACTCCGAAAAAAAATATTTTTCGGAGTTTTTTTAATTAGTAAACCCAACGTATGGCATTTTGTTCATCTTCACAATATTTCGCAGCATCAGTTGCCGACACCTGCCCGGTAAATCTATGCCCTGTTCCGCTTGACAAAGCTGTATTCGGCCCAATCTTATTGACGCTGACACGTTTTGTATATCCCTCATACGGCAACGTGAGAAGGTAAACACAAGTATCTTTATCCAAATCACCAAATCTTATAACGAATTCATCGCTTCCGTCACTATTACGAGAAATTTGACATCTGCCGTGCAAGGCATGAATGCAATTACCATATTTATCGACCATTTCAGGAGGTAACAGAATTTTGTTTATTACATCCTGTTTATACATATCTTCTCGACTATTAGAATTTTCGCGATAATAAATATAATTAGAAGTAACCAACTGCACTTGGTCCGCTAATTTTTTGCCACGATAACTGCCCATAGCTTTAGAATATCCGGCGATACCAGCTGTTGACAATACTCCGATAATCGCCAACACCCCGAGCATTTCAATCATAGAACGGCCTTTTTCATCAAACTTCATCACTTACTTCCATCTAAAAAATTTATTT
>JAFYRQ010000043.1 GCA_017546885.1 Alphaproteobacteria bacterium | reverse complement strand
CTTCAACTTTCGGAGCTTCTGTTTTTTGTTCTTTAACAGGCTCAGCAACTGTAATTTTATCTTCTTTTGTTTCTTTGTTTTCCGCTATTTCTGTTTTATTTTCTTTGACTTTATCAGTCGCAACAACCGGAGGTAAAACTTCTTTTACCGCTTCCTTTTTAGGAGTTTCTTGTTTAGAAGTCTCTTTTTTAACGATTGCTTTTTTGACGACTTTTTTATCTGCTTTTTTTACAGTCTTTTTTGCGACTTTTTCCGTTGCTTTTTTTATAGACTTCGGAGTCTCTAAATCAGGCATGGGGAGTTCTTGGTCAACATTATCTTGACCTAACGCATTCAGCACCGATAAATTAATTTCATAATCAGCCGCTTTAGCACTTGATAATGCCAAGCAAAAGCTAAACAAAAATAAAATTATCAGCCGATACATTTTAACTCCCTTTACCTTTAAGCTATTTTCTTAATTAAAGCTTCCATATTATTGTTTGAAGCAATAACATTATCGCCTACGATTACTTCTTCCAATTTAGCCGGAGCAATTTCTTTTCCGTCAAGATTATAAACATATCCTCCGGCTTCTTTAACCAATAACAATCCGGCAACAACGCTGTTTAAGTTGTTTCCGAAGCTGGCAGTAATATCCGTCTTGCCTGCTGCTGTATAATACATTGCAACAGAAACGGCTCCCAACATTCTGCTTTGAGAAGCAACTTTAGATATACGATTATATGATTTTGCAAAATCTTCCGAAGTTGCATCATAACCTACTTGAGCAGAAATCAGTGCAAATGTTTCATCTTTATTGGTCGAAACACGCAAACGCTCATGACTGCGGAATCCTTCCTTGTAAGAACCGTTACCTTTTTCGGCAAAATAAAGTTCATCACTGGCTCTGTTATAAATTACAGACGCTTTAACTTCACCGTTTTCACAATAAGCAACTGTTGTCGCAAACAAAGCAATACCACGGGAAAAGTTATTTAATCCGTCAATCGGATTAACCAAAAAACAACTGCCTTTTACGGGAACAGTCTTTACGCTGTTTTCAATAAAAAGCGCATCAGGTCTGATTTTAGCAAGTTCTATACGCAAATTTTGTGCAGTCTTATTATAAGAGTTTGTAACAAAATTTTGGTAAGGACGAACAGAAGACTGTAAACGTTCTATTTCGCTAAAATCACGATCAAGATTTGATGTAGACTTTTTGACCGCATTTACAAGCATTGTCAATAAAGGGGAAAGATAAGACATTATTTTGCTCTTTCAACATAGTTAGCTTCAGCTGTTCCGACAACGATTTTTTCGCCTTGGTTGATAAACGGAGGAACCATAACACGAACACCATTATCAAGTATTGCCGGTTTGTATGATGATGCTGCTGTTTGACCTTTTACAACAGGTTCTGTTTCAACAACCGTACAAATAACTTGTTGTGGCAATTCAACGGCAACAGGTTTTCCGTCAATAAAGTTAATATACACTGTCATACCTTCGCTCATAAACGGACGAGAATCGCCAACGATGTCTGATGGCATTACAAATTGTTCAAAGGTTTCGGAATCCATAAAAGTAAGACCGAGAGAATCTTCATATAAGAATTGGCAATCTTTTTCTTCTACCATAAGTTTTTCTACGGTATCTTCCGAACGGAAACGTTCGTTTGTTTTTGTACCTTCTTCAACAGATTTCATTTCCACCTGCATAAAAGCACCGCCTTTTCCCGGTTTAATATGAGTGGCCTTAACTACTGTCCAAGGTTTTCCTTTGTATTCAATAACCCAACCGACACGGATTGCTACAGCTTGTTGTTTCATCTTTATACTCCTTAAATAAGCTTATTTTCTTTTTTATGTGAATACTTACCCTAATCTTTATTTTTTAGCAACAAAAATCTTATATAATTCCGGCGTTAAAATCATTATATCTGCCGAATATTCTGCAAAGGCTATATCATCATCTTGCGGCATTATTGCCATTTGTAACAAAAAGAACTCATTATACCATTTGGCAAGTTCAATTGTTTTATCCTGACCGTCGTGCCATACCTTAAAGATGATAAAATCCGGTTCATTTTCGCTGACAATCATAGCTTCGTGCCTACGATTACGACAAATTATCCCCAAGGTCATATCGCCTGATTTCTGTCGAATTGCTTCAATATCTTTTTTTATATTTTTACTTGATGTTAAATCGACAATTATTCCGTCTGCCCTCAAATTTTTACATAGCTCCAATGCCTTATTTCCGTGCAATAAAACTATTTTTCCCGCTTTCGAAAGTTTAGAAGTTATGTCTTTCAAAGCTCCCAAATCCATATCGGAATTAAGAGTATAACACTGAATTTCTTGAGAAGATATCATCAACTCATCGTTCGGAGATGTAATGTTTAAAATAAAATTTGTCATTTGTCGCTTGAAATATATACGTTAATTAATTATTATGCCGATATTATATGACAAATAAGATTAAAAGAAAGTGAATCAATGAATAATATGCCAAAATCAGAAGAAGCATGGAAAGAGCTGGAAAATAATCTTGCTCAGCTTGAATTGATGGTTAAAAACAAAATTGAAAGCATTAAACTTCTGAAAGAAACCGCTCAAAATTCAATCAAAAAAATTGATGATTTGGTAGCAAGCTTAAATGAGGCTATAAAATAATGGCACAGGTAGTTATCACAATTAATGACCGAGAATATCCTATTGCCTGCGAAAACGGACAAGAATTTCGCATTATGCAGTTAGCTCAAATTTTGGAACAAAAGGCTCAAATGCTCAAAGCTTTCAGCGGTCAAATCAGTGAAAATATGTTTTTGGCAATGATAGGAATTTTAGTAGCTGATGACTTGATGGAAGCCAGAAAAAATGCAAATACTCCCGTCGAACAAAACAACAATGATGAAATATGGGCAGAAAAAATTAAAACTCTGGATGAAAAAATAAAAAATATTGCAAAACGTATCGAAACATTGTAGTATAAAAATATGGAGAGATGACTGTTTGGTGCGTAATTCCGCAGATCTTCCGAGCCACAAGTTTTTTTAGGGAGTTGTTCCTGCTCTGATCGTGGTCTTTGCATACGACACCCACCTAGTGAGATGCGGTTCGTGATAGAATGTTTTGTACGGCCCGACGGTTATCTCTTTAAGTTTTTATTATACTCCGTTCAAACGGAGTTTTTTTGTAGGAGCCTGAAATTGAAAATTATTTATTGCGGAGATGTGGTCGGCAGAGCCGGTAGAGATGCAGTATTAAACAACTTGAAAAATATGCGACAAAAATACAATGCCGACGTAATAATTGTTAATATTGAAAATGCCGCACACGGTTTTGGGGTTACACCGGGAATTGCAAAAGAATTTTTAGAATCGGGAACAGATGTTTTAACCACCGGAAATCATGTTTGGCAACAACGAGATATTCTCCCGTTTTTAGATGAAAACAAAAGAATTATTCGTCCGCTCAATTATCCCGAGACGTGTTGCGGACGAGGATATACGGAATTTGAACTCCCGAACGGAAAAAGAATCCTTATTACTCAAGTTTTAGGACGAGTATTTATGGAAAGTATCGATAACCCGGCATTAACTTTAGATAAGTTGCTGAAGTCATATTCTTTAGGCAGAAATATTGATGCAATTTTTGTTGATATTCATGCAGAATGCACATCGGAAAAACTTTCACTCGGATATTATATGGATGGCAGAGTATCCGTTGTAGCCGGCACACACACTCACGTCCCAACAGCAGATGCAAAAGTTTTACCCAACGGTACGGCCTATATTACCGATGTAGGAATGTGCGGAAACTATGACTCCGTTCTTGGTTTTGATAAACAGGCTCCTATTGACAGACTGTGTCAGAAATATAACGGGAATCGACTTGAAGTATGCAGAACTAACGGAACGGTTTGGGGAATTTATGTTGAAACCGATGACACAACCGGTTTAGCAAAAACTATTGAACAATTTAGTATATAGGAACAAAAAATGGCTGAAAAAGAATATATTTCTTATGATGAAATCGTTGAAGAATGCAAAAAACTGGCGGAACGCATAAAAAACAATAACTTTAATAAAATTATTGCAATCACTCGTGGCGGAATGGTTCCTGCTTGCCTTTTGGCACAATTTTTAGATATTCGTACAATTGACAGCATTGCTTTAGTCAGTTACGGAAACGATGACAAACAAACAGAACTGAAATGTTTGTTAGCTCCTAATATAGATGTTGACGAACAAACTCTGTTTGTTGATGATTTATACGACTCCGGAAACACTTATAAATATATAAAACAACAATATCCTCAAGCAAAATGCGCCGTTGTATATACAAAATATGCCGATGCCGTATTGGATTTTCCAGCAACATTAAAAGCTAAAGATAAATGGTTGGTGTTTCCTTGGGAATTTGATGCCGTTTAACAAAAAAACTCGGAGCTGAACTCCGAGTTTTTTAATTGGTGGGTGTGACAAGGATCGAACTTGTGACCCCTACGATGTCAACGTAGTGCTCATACCGCTGAGCTACACACCCGAGACAGATATGTCTTTTACCTCAATTGTTTTTATTTGGCAAGATTTTTATTATTAAAAATTTAATCTTTATCTGATAGTCTGTTTTTGTTGCAACAACAGGGGTATTGATATGAGTAAAAAGCATATAAAATTTCAGGTTGATTATTCAAAGCTGAAAGTTGTTAATGAGTACAACACCAAAAATCAACGTTATCCTTTGGTTTTGTCAGTTCCGCACAGCGGCACCGTTTTTCCTGAAGAATTTATAGAAAATGTTGCCGTTAGCGAAAATGAACTGCGTTCTAACGAAGACCCTTTTGTTGATGAGTTGGTTGCAGAAGCTTCCGATTTAGGTATTCCGATGATAAGCCTTAATATAGGGCGAGCATTTATTGATGTGAACAGAGATGCTATCGAAATTGACCCTGCCATGTTTTATAATTATCCGAATACCGATATTGCAACCAACAATAAAAGATGTCGCGTCGGATTAGGCTTGTTTCACCGAATTACCTCAGAGAGAAAAAACATTTATGACGGGTTGCTTGACTATAACGAAGCTCAAGAAAGAATCAAAAATGTTTATAACGTTTATCATAAAAGCTTACAAAAAATTATTGATAAAACAGTTAAAAAGTTTGGTTTCTGTTTAGTTCTTGATTGTCACTCCATGCCTTCAAAAATATGCAACATAATGCAAGACAATCGACAAATCGAATTTTGTTTAGGCACATTGTTTGAGCAGAGTTGCCCGACCGAGGTGGTAGAGTTCATGACTCATTTTTTGGAACAAAAATATAATGTAAGTATTGATTGTCCTTATTCAGGTGCTTATATAAGTTTTAATTATTGTCAGCCGCGAAAAAATGTTTATACCCTGCAAATGGAAATAAACAGAAGCATTTATGAAGATGAAACTGTGTATAAAAAAACACCTAACTTCCAATATGTTAGCACAGATATCTGCAATGCGATAACCGGCCTTGCCAATTTTTTACTGGATTTTAAAAAATAATTATGATATAAGCCTTTTTGTTTTGTTAATTTGTGGCTGTGGAAAAGCCGTTTATTTTGATAACCTGCCCTCGGATTTTTGTTATGCCGATAAGCAGATTGAAACCGCTAAAGCGGGGGATATTTGTGGCACTCCGAGGAAACAGAGGGATACTTTAATTAGGTAAAAGTATCAAAAATTTTAATGATTTTTCTTATATTGCTGATGTTATTTCAGCCTCTGCCGGTGGACGCACAGGATACTGTGATTATCGAAGAGGATTTTGTTTGTTTGAATGCAACCATGCAAGCAGAAGAAGAATATCAGATACAAAAACATTTACTTACCTCTATTTCAAGCATTGAATCGGGCCGTTGGCATAACGGACAGCAAGAAAAAGCCGCTTGGCCTTGGACTGTCAATGTAAAAGGAAAAGGGTATTTCTATAAAACCAAAGCAGAAGCTGTTGCTGCCGTAAAAAAATGGCAAGCAAGAGGCTATACCAGTATCGATGTCGGTTGTATGCAGGTCAACTTGCGTTTTCACGGCAAAAAATTTGCCAATATAGAAGATGCTTTTGACCCTAAAAAGAATGTTGACGTTGCAGCTCAATTTTTGAAAAAACGCTATGAAAAGAGAGGCGACTGGATGCGTGCCGCTACCGATTATCACTCTAAAAAACCCAGTAAGGCTCGTGCATACAAGAAAAAGCTCTTAACAGCTTTGGATAGCGCAAGAGAAACAAGTGAACGTTTTCTTGCTCAACAAGCTTCAAACTATTTAATCATCAAAGACAATCGCAGTTGGTTGTCAAGATGGTTTGACAGAGATGAAACTGTCAAGGAAATCAAACTTTCTTTGAGAAATTAATATGAATTCCGATAATTTTTTTAGCAGAGAATACGCAATAAAGAGTTACGAATGTGACTGTAACGGTGTATTGAGAATTGTTACCTTGATGAACATTTTTCAAGACGTTGCGGATTCTCATGCTTCAAAAATAGGGGTAGGAATCGAGCATTGTCTAAATCACGGATTGGCTTGGGTTGGTTCTAATTATCATATAAAAATATCTCGTATGCCGACATGGCACGAAAGAATCGTTGTAAAAACCTGGCCTTCAGGAAAAAACAAGCTTATTGCAACTCGTGATTTTTTGGTAGAAGACGAAAAAGGCAATGCAATTATCGTTGCCTCGAGTCAGTGGGTATTGATTGATTTTGCAAAAAAAAGACCGGTATCGCTAGAAAACAATCTCCCGGAATATCAATTAACCGAAAAACGCTCTTTAGATACGGACTTTCCAAAATATAATGCACCTGAAAATGCCGATATAACCGCATCGTTTAAGGTGAGATATGATGATATTGATGTCAATAAGCACGTTAATAATTCAATTTATCCGGTATGGGCAACAGAATGTATTGATAGCGATTTTCGTATGGCACATCAACCGCAAGAAATTGAAATATCTTTCAAAAAAGAATGTCATCACGGAGAAAGCGTTGAGGTAAAAACCCAGTTTGACGGAAAAACAACATTGCATAGCATTGTTGTTCCTGCTGACAACAGAGAAGTAGCAAGACTACGAATTTTGTGGAAATAAGATAATCAATCATATTTTTCAAGATTTCGTCAGTGTACGAAAATTTCGTACACTGTATACGACTTTTTACCACTACCCATATAAAAAATTTTGTGTTTATATTTTTTCTACAAGATAAAACCTCATGGAGAACAACAATGAAAAATATAAACAATAAATACATCGAACAAAATACTGCTCAAGAAATTCTGTTGATCAATAAAATTTATCAAAGCTTTGAAGCTTTAGAAGATACTCTAGGAAAGCTTAAACTTGAAGAGCCGTTGTTTATGACTTATATGGCTAAAAAAGCTTTTGCCGATAAAGTTTTTAATCAAATTAAACATTTTAGAGAAACAAAAGAAGTCAAAAAATATCTGAATTAATATAGTATCGATACAAAAAAATCCCTCCAGCCTAGCAAGGGGGGATTTTTTTGTTTTATGATTGATTATTAGTCCATATCTTTAAGGTTTGGACCAGTTTTAACATAATTTTCAACCATAATGGCTGATTTTTTCGGAAGAGCTACGCATCCCGGACCGGCAACGCAACCGCCTTCACAGCACATTACTTCTATCATGTTAAAATCACAGCCTTTTGTAGCATATTGTTTTAACAGTTTGATGTTTGCTTTATTCAAACCGTTAATTGCTGTCGGCTTGTAGTCGGCTTTACCCTCAACCAATGATGCAACCGCACCGGCAACACCACCGCTGACAGGGAAACGACGAGATTGTGCACTTGAAATTTTTGCAAATTCTTCAGGTTCGCAATCCATAACATTTACCCCACCGGCAACCAACATTGCACCGATTTCTTCAAATGTAAGAACATAGTCAACATTCGGATCTTTTTCTGCTTCGATACGTTTTGCCAAACATGGTCCGACAAAAACAGCAACACAGTCAGGTTGTTCTTTTTTGAGCATTTCCGCAGTATAATACATCGGAGCTTTTGTATGAGATACAAAAGGTTTAATTTCCGGAATATGAACTTCGGCAGCTTTGCAATATGCAGGACAACAAGATGTTGTCATCAATTTTTCACCGCTTTCCATCTTTTCAATAAACTCGGCAGCTTCGTTGCGAGTTGTAATATCCGCACCGGCAGCAACTTCTACAACGTCAGCGAATCCAACTTTTTTCAACGCACCGATAAGTTGGTTAATTGTTCCCGGAAATTGTCCGATTACGGCAGGAGCAAGCATTGCTATAACTTTTTTGTCACCTTCGTGAATATGTTTGATAACATCAACAATTTGTGACATTTCAACTACGGCGCCAAACGGACAAGATTGTAAACACTTACCGCACAAGATACATTTTTCAACATCAATATGCTCTTTACCGAATTCATCTTTGCTGATAGCTCCGACAGGACAAGCTTCTTCACAAGGAATCGGAACACGAATCACTGCGTGATACGGACAAACTTCTTGGCAACGTCCGCAAGCAATACATTTTGTTTCATCAATATGTGAACGGCCGTTAACAATGGTTATTGCCTGTTTAGGACAGTTTACTTGACAAGGTTGAGCAAAACAACCTCTACAAGCATCAGTAACCATATAACGAGATTTTACGCAAGCAGAGCAAGCATCGGTAATAACCGCAAGCTTATTTGGTGCGTGTTCTTTACGTTCTAATGCTTTTTCGCCGTATTCTTTCAACGATGTCAATTCATCTGTTTCGTCTTCAGGAGCAAAACCCATGCTAGCCATACAACGATATTTAAGAATCGCTCTGTCTTTATAGATACAACAACGACTGAAAGGTTCGCCCTTCGGACGCAATTCTAACGGGATTCTGTCCGCATCGGCAAAACGACCTTGTAAAAACTTTTCTACGATTTTAACTAATATGCGAGTCCTCATTTGGTTCGCATTATTCTTGGGTATTAACATTTTCTACTTATTCCTGATTTAAAATTTCTCTTACTTTGTTAACGACTTTTTCAAAATTAGCTTCTTCTATGAGTTCTCCGTTTACTTCAACGAAAGGACCTTTGTTATATTTTGAAGCCGTGTTATGACAATGATTCATACAACGAGTTTCTTCAATTTCGATTTTATCTTTAATGTCTGCCGGCGGATCAAATTCTAACATTTGAATTTGAGCTGCTCCCATAACAAAACAAGATGTTCCGCAACAGATTTTTACTTTTACTTTTTCCATGTCTTTATCCTTTTACTATAGGTATCGAACCGAAATTTCTTTCAAATATTGACTTTGCAATAATCTGAATATTTTTTTAACAATATTACGTCTTATCTCCAACTCCATCGGCAAGTTAGGATCTTGGTGAGCAACATTTATTTTTGTGCCGACGACAAAGTCTATTTTGTCACTGCTCAAAAACAGCTTAACCAACCGGACAGATGCCGTATTAGAGTTTTTATCTACCCCTTCTTTTAACATACGATACGCATCGGTCAAGGTTAAAATTCCTTCCGTTACCAAATCTATGCCTTCCATTTTGGAAGCCATGGGGATTTTAGTATCAAAACTGGTTTTGTCAATCTCACATTTAAGACATAATTCTCTTTCAATAATATTTGCCGTTGTTCCGCCGCAAACAGCGATTTTTCCATCGTAGTCAGCAACCATTTCGGCAATTTCTCTGTCCTTATCTTCATTAAACGGAGGTCCCGTAACGATAAGCAATTTGCGAGGCTTTCGGAAATACAGACACATACAACTGATGTCATCACCGGCCTTATGTTCTGTTTCTTTATCCAAAGCTTCGTTGACAATTTTTTCTGCCAAAGCAGAAGAAGAAATATACGGGTCTTGTTCCAAAACTTTGAGAACAAAATCTATACAACCTTTTCTTCCCCATCCCAAAGGATATTTTTTATTTCCCAGCCCTGCCTGTGTTACCCCGTCTGACATAAAAATAATTCTGTCTTCGGGCAAATTATTAACTTGAGAAACAAATACTTTTCTATCTTTCCATTTAGGAGAAGAAAACTCACGCCCCTTAATATCGAAAAGACGATTATTACGAATAAAAATATATCGAGGATTGTCCATTTCAAAAATTCGGGTTTTTCCTTCAAGCTCACTATCAACAATCGAAAATGTCGCATAGCTTATTTTTCGAACCTGACAAATCGGAAGAGCATCCATCATAGTTTCGGAAGCACGTTGCAAGTCTGTGTTGTTTTCCATAAATTTCATTGCCATACGTGTTGTCATTGATGACAAAATGTTGGCTTTCACGCCACTTCCCAAGCCATCTGACAGAATACCGATAATACGTTGTTCTTCTGGGATTTTTTTTGCATATATGGTATCCCCGAAACAATCTTCGCCGTTTTTTTGCGTTTGGTATGAGCCGATATCAATAAAGAAGGAGCTATCCATTATAATCCTCTCCGTTATTATCGGCATAGTCATGAGCTATTGAACGAAGTAAAATCTCGGTTTCAGCCATGTGCTCGCCTAAAGTACATGCAATTTGCTGAACTGTTGCCAAGTTTTTCTTAATAACATCTTTTGCTTTTTCGGCAATTTGTTCTTTTTTCATTTCCATTGTCGTTACATCTTGGACAATACCGCCGACAACTTTCTTTTTATCAATATTGAATACGACTACATCATATAGACGATTTTTGAATTTCACATGTTCTTTTCTTATATCCTGTTCCAAATCAATAGAGGCCGAAAACAAATTGGTGAAGTTTATAAAATCTCTAAGATTAGCACCTCGCAAATCTTCTTTATTGTATATTTCTTTGTGTTCTTCATCCGACCAAAAACTTTCTATAAATTTCTCATTATATTCGTATATTTTCAGGTCACTGTTCACAATTACAATCGGAGACGGGATACAACGAATTAGTGCATTTGCCTTGCGTTGAGCTTGTTGTTTCATATTAGAAACACACATTTCCGGTTCTGCTTTACCTAATAACATCGCTTTGGCAAAGTTACGACACGTATCGTATCCGCAACCGTTACAATTAATTTCATCCTCTATATTATATTTGCCTATATAGTTAAGCACTTTGCGAATTTCCGCTTCTGAAAATTCTTTACTTTCAACCGGACAAGTATCATATCCTTCGTTTATATTAACTTGCGGTTGACGATTTCCGGCCATAGATGAGAAATCAGCATTTTTCAATATTTCAATTCTTTTGCCTAACCCTGATTTTTTGTTACTGATACATGGTCCGCTGACACAACCTCCCGGACAAGCCAAACATTCCACAAACATAGGCCTGTCAATAGCCTCTATGTCTAAATTTTCCAATTCTTTTCTGATATGTTTAATACCGGTAATTTGTGTCATATAAGCATTTTTTGAAGCAGTATAAGGTTTGATTGTTTCAATCATTCCGCCTTCAATCGGATAAGCTGTACCTTCTGCTGCTTTTTGCAATGCAAACTTATCGTAAACACTGGTTCTTATTTCTGTCGGGTTTATTCCCGAATCTTTCAGCCATTGATGCAAGTCGGCAAAAGTCAAACTCAAGCTTAATAAGTCAGGATGTCTGTCCGCTTCCAACTTTTTAGCAATACACGGGCCTATAAAAACAACTTCTATATCGTGTCCTAATTTTTCCTTCATTAAACGGCAATGAGCCAACAACGGAGAAAGCAACGGAGTGAATTATCTGCTCATTTGCGGCATATATTTATTGATATATTCAACCACTGCCGGACAAGCCGTAGATAAAAACAATCCCCGACTGTTCTGTTCCAAAATTTTTGCAACACTAGCCGACACTTCTTCCGCACCGACTGCGGTTTCTCCCACACCCTTAAAACCTAAACGACGAAGGGAGGCAATCATTTGCTCGGAGCTTATGCCTTCAAATTCGGTAATCCAAGAAGGTGCCAACGATACATAAACATCTTTGCCCGAATTTAGCAAATGCTTCGCTCTGGTCAAATCGTTACGAGCTTGTTTTGCCTTTACCGGACAAACCTTATAACAAGTTCCGCAAGCAATACATAATTCAGGGACTATTTGTGCACTGTTATCTTCTATCTTAATTGCTTTTACCGGACATCTGCGCACACATTTGTAACAATCAAGACAATTGTTTTTGATGGTATATAACGGATATTCACGATTAGACATATTTTTTCCTATTTATTAAATTTGTTTTCCAAAATATCAAGGACGGAACCTTGGTCCAGATTATGAAATTCTTCGCCGTCAATACTAATATTCGGACCTATCGAACAATTATCACAACAACGAAGCCCCGTAAGTTCGATTTCGGCATCGAGATTATTTTGCTCGATAAAATTTTGAATTATCTGCAAATTTTTTGCATTGCCTCGTGCAAAACAAGAGCTTCCCATACAAATTTTGATTATGTGTGCCATTTTTCTCTCCGTTAATTTAATATGTTGAGTATAACTTACGACACAAAAAAAACAACAAAATTAATACATTATTTTGCTCAAATATAAACCTTGTGCCGGAGCCGTCGGCCCTGCTTTTGTTCTGTCTTTGCTTTCTAAAATATTTTTAATATCTTCTGGTTTGAGATGACCATCTCCGACCATTTTTAAGGTTCCTACCATATTGCGAACCTGATGATGCAAAAAAGAGCGCGCCTCAACATAAAATGTTATGTTTTCGCCATTTTGTTCAATATCGATTTTATCAAGAGTTTTTATCGGGGATTTAGCCTGACATTTTGCGGCACGAAACGACGAAAAATCATGATTGCCGAGCAAAAATTTTGCTCCTTCTCGCATTTTTTCAACATCTAAAGGAACATAAACCCACCAACTGCGATTTTTATCCAATACTAACGGAGCCCGTCTATTCGTTATGCGATAGATATAGCTGCGTCCTTTAGCGGAAAAACGAGCATTAAAATCATCACCAACAGCTTCTACATTGAGAATAGAAACAGGAGCCTCCATTGTCCGCAAATGAGCATTCATTGCTTCACGAATCTTAAATTCATCAACCGGTGACTCTAAATCAAAATGTGCAACTTGTGCCAAAGCATGAACGCCGGCATCTGTTCTGCCGGCTCCATACACTTCGGTTGTTTGTTGTAAAAATCCATAGATTGCTTTTTCTAAATATTCCTGAACACTGGGACCGTCAAGTT
>JAFYRQ010000042.1 GCA_017546885.1 Alphaproteobacteria bacterium | reverse complement strand
AGTTAAAATGATTTTCCACTTGAGGTACCACATCACTAAAACTTAGTACCGTTTCCATTTTAGGCCATTTTAAACGATAACTTAAATTAGACAGCTTATCTTTAAGAGTAGTTGATACAGCAAAAAGCATCGAACAACGAGTTTGTCCCGACGGACTGCGATAAACCTTAAAATCTTTCATATAAAGCAATATCAATTCTTTATCGTCATCTTTTTTATAGTCAGCTATTCTATATTCAACATATCCGCTTCTGCCATAATTTGCCGGTGCAGGCTGAGATTTAACTTGCGGTTGCTGTTGTCTTTGTTGTGCAGAATAGGCTTGTTGTTGAGTTCCGTATGCCGGATTATAACCTTGTTGTTGATATTGTTGAGTAGGTTGTTGAGCGGTAGCCGGTTGTGCATATTGCTGATTTGCACCGGATACTGCCTTTTGTTGAACTTGCTCTTCCGTGCGTTGAGCGGAAACATTATTACTAAAAAACTGCGCATACAACGGAGATGCGGTAAGCACCCCCACCATAGCAACAGACAAAACAACTTTCTTATTTATCCGCATAACGAAACTCTTTCTTTTAACTATTTAATACCGGAAACGACCATATTTGCAGTATCGATAGCTGAAACGGCCTTTCTGTACATATCATCAACTTGAGATTTATTCTTTCTGTTAGCTTCTTCTCTTTCTGCATTTTCCGCATTTACCGAAACGGCTTTAAATTCGAGATAATATTGCGGATCTTCAGCAGATACATATTGGAATATACGATTACATCCGGCTCCTGCGCCACGACCACCCGCATTAGTTTTTCCGCCTTTAGCTGTCTCTAAGTTACAGCTCTTAACAGAATGTTTCACATTATCAATCATCAGGAAACATCTGTCAGTATTTGCTCTACTTTTAACCGCAACTTGAGTAGCAGGTTTAACTGTCGGAATTTCAATCATAACTTCAATATCTGCATCTGTCACACGTTCGGTTGCACTACGCCCCCTACTTGTACCACGACCATTTTTAGCAGCATCTTCTTTTTTCTCTTTTTCAATTACACCGCTGATTGCTTCATCTTTCCAAGCCAAATTCATGGAAGCATTTCTTACGGTATAAGAAGAGCGATTGTAAAATGTTGTAACAAAATCACAACCGACAACTTCACCTTCGGCACTTTTAACCGGAGTAATGTCGTGAATTTTGAACAAAACAGCCTCTTCTGTTTCAGAAGCATTTGCTGAACTGATACTTGTAGCCACTAAAAGAGTTGCGGCCAATCCTAAAACTTTTTTGCAGATACTCATTGTGTTTTCCTTAAAGTTGTTAATATTTTTTTGTTATAATAATTCATAATATATAATTTGCCAACAAATTATGAACAAAATCCTAATTATTAAATATTTTTTTTGCCAAACGCAAAAAATCGCTCCAAGTTTTAGCTTTTTGAGCAGGATTTCGTAACAAATATGCAGGATGGAACGTCGGCAACAGAGGAACGGACACTCCCGGTCGCATATTATACTCCAACCATTTTCCTCTGATTTTCGAAATAGATTCTTCCGCATCCAACAATACATTAGCCGCTGGAGCGCCTAAAGCCACAATTACATCGGGATTAATAAGTTCTATTTTTCTTTTCAAAAACGGAAGACACACCGCAATCTCCGCATCCGTAGGAGTACGGTTTCCGGGTGGTCTCCACATGACCAAATTGGTTATATAACATTTTGAACGTTCCAAGCCTACCGATTGTAAAATTTTATCCAGTAACTGTCCGCATTTTCCGACAAAAGGCTGTCCTGTTCTATCCTCGTCAGCTCCGGGAGCTTCTCCGACAAACAATATTTTTGCCTGTTCATCCCCTTCACCGAAAACCGTATTTTTAGCATTCAGTTTTAATGAACAACCGTCAAAATTATCCACAGCCTTTCTTAACTCCTCTAACGTTTGAGCTTTCTCACAAAGTTCACGAGCATTTTTGCAAGCGGTAGAACTCATTTGAGCCAAATCGGTTATGGCAGGTCTTACATCAGAAGAAATCTTATCCGTTTCTTTAATTGTTGACTGCTTATTTTCAGCCACAAAAGGAACATCGCCGCAGAAAGCATCTACGCCGACCGACAAATACCATTCTAAAAGTTCTTTTTCGTTCATCATATAGCTATGCTATGCTTTTACTTTATTTTTTGCAATAAATAATTACATCTGTTTGCATAATTTATATTGTATTGCCCGACAGTTTCGTTTAGAATACAAAAGTATTTTTTTGGGGAGCTTAACAACAATGGAAAAATCAGTCTTTGCATTGGCAATCGCAGCCGGCATCATCTTTACCAACACTTGTTGCACTATTGAGCGCAATAACAAACAGGTAGAATACTATGTATCCGCTCCGAATATCGGAGTTAATAACTACGGAGCATATTTAGCCGGACGTATTGCTCATTTGCGTCACGATTTAAATCAATCTGCAAACTACTATATGGTAGCCGAAAAAACTGCCCCGAAAGAACAAATGTTATCTTCACAATTATATACTATTTTGGCTTCTCAAGGCAGAATCGACGAAGCAATAAAATATGCCGATTCGGCAATTGCCAACGGCGATGAAAGTCCGTTTATTCATACGATGAAATCGGTATATAATACCAAGCAGCAAAACTACGAAGAAGCCCTTAAAGATTTACAAAAATGCGATAACGAATTGGCCAAACTGCTGATAAATCCGCTTATGTCTGCTTGGAATTATGCCGGACTGGGACAATACGAAAAAGCCATTGAACAAATTAAGCCTTTATTTAAAGAAGAAACATTTAAGGCAATGGCAATGCTTCATGCCGGAGCAATCAGCGATTATATGGGGAAAAACGACGAAGCAGACAAGCATTACAGCCTGTTGATGCAAATTCCTAATATGAAAATAACCTTTTATCCGGCAAGAATTATAACCAATTTTTACTTGCGCCAAAACAATAAAGAAAAACTTGAAAAGGCTATACAAAAAATCGGCAGCAATAACAACATAATAACCAAAAGCTTTATTGAGGATATCAGACAGTCAGATTCTTCCGTTGCTCCGATTCTTTCTTCTCCGGCAGGGGGAATGTCTGACGTTTTGTTTGCGGTTGCCTTACTCATACAACAAGCCCCTAACGGAGATGAAGTTGCTTTGTTATTTTCATCTTTATCTGCCTACATAAATCCGGAATATGATTTATCAAAAATCTTAATGGGTGACATTCTCGAAAAGAAAGAACTCCGCAAAGAAGCAAACGAAATCTATGCCAATATAACCGAAAGTGATTACAGCTATCACTCAGCACAATATAAAATCGCATATAATTTGATTGAAATGCAACAATATCGTGATGCTGAAAAAATATTGTTGGAATTAGTAAAAAATACTCCTCCCTCCCCTTCTACATACAAACTTTTGGGAGAAACAACCCGACTGACAAAACGTAACAAAGATGCGGTTATATATTATCAAAAAGCCCTTGATTTGTTCCCTAAAGAACAACGCACCGAACAAGCTTGGGATATTATTTTTGCACAAGGAATGGCATATTCCGCCATGGGAGATAAAAATAAAGCCGAAAAATGCTTCAGAAAAGTAGTTTATGTTCAACCGCATCCGGCAATAAAAAATCATCTCGGTTACGAACTTTTGATGAATAACAAAAATATTGAAGAAGCCGCAGAATTAATTGTAGCAGCATATAATCAAGCACAAGAAGAAGGCTCTATTGTTGATAGTTTAGGCTGGTTATTGTATCATCTCGGAGACTACGAAAAGTCAGCCGATTATCTTGAAAAAGCATCCGATTTATCCCCTTCCGAAGCCGTAATCTACGACCACTTAGGCGATGCCTATTGGGAATTGGGACGTAAAGATGAAGCCATTTTTCAATGGAATCATGCCGTAGGTCTTAATGACGATTCGGGAGAGTTAGATAAAGAAACCACAAAGAACAAAATAGAAAACGGCAAAACTCCGTTTACCCCTCTGTCTTATGACAAAGAAAAAATGGATAAAATACTGTCAAAAATAAAATAATCTATTTTTCAAACCGCTCATAATCGAGCGGTTTGTTCATGTAACATAAACAGCATAAAAAACAGTTACAGTAAAATTATTTTAATTGAACAATAAAAAAGGAAATGATACAAAATATGTAATGTTAATACTATAAATTAGGAGACAAATTATGAATAATAGATACTTGGTTACGATTTTATCTTGTGTAGCTATATCAGCACCAACAGTAGCAAAAAGTAATGTTATAAACATTTCTGCTGGCAGTTCTTCTGATTATAGTTATATTACAAAAGTAATCAATAGTGACGATTCTTTAAGTTCTGTATATTATAAATTGAACATAAATAAAGATGAATTATCTTCCTCACAAAATATCATTTGGAACTTGGGAACTTCTGCTGATACAAACAAAAATTTCACTATAACATTACCGCAAAATGATAATAAAAATTACTTTTATACATTGAGTGTTCCGCAAGATTATGCCAACCCAACAGCTATAAATACATCTAAAAGCAGCGATGGTTCCAGTTATAAAAACGAAGATGTAATTGGCGGACTTTATATGAATAATTCCGCGGAAACTTCTGTAAATAAGGTGTATTTAACAAACAATTACGTTACGGCATCTCGTATCCAAAAGGGGCATTCTTCTTACGATTATGAGTTACGAGGAGGTACGATATATAATGTTGGCACATTAAATGGCGTAAATGCAGATTTTGATAACAACTATATGACATTGTCTAATTCATCCTCTGAAAATACTAGTGACGCAAGTGTAGATGGAGGAAGCTTTTACAATGCTAATGTAGTAACAGGAACAGGAATAACAGGTAATTTCATTAATAATTATGTTACCGGTACAGCTTATGCTCCTGAAACATCTTCATCCCACGTAAGAACATTCGCCAGAGGCGGTGCTATCGTAAATAGCGGAACTATTAATAAAATCAATGCAAATTTCATTAATAACTATGCTATGTCAACAGCTATCGGAGCAGGATATAATTACGGTTATACGGAAGGTGGTGCTATTTGGAATGTTTCAGATAAGGAAACATCTCAAACATCAGGTGCAGTAATAGATTTAATTGAGGGTAAATTTATAGGCAATCGCGCAATTGCAAGTTATGGAGCCTATGGCGGAGCTATTGTTAACGGAACCCCAAGTGCAACTTCTCAATATAAAGCTGTCATAACAAAAATAAATGCAGATTTTTTTAATAATCAGGTAAAAATTGAAAACAAAGCTGGAAAAGAAAACTACACATGGGGCGTGTATGGAGGCGCTATTTATAATTTCCACACCATTGATACTATAGAAGGTAATTTTGTTAATAATTCGGCAATAGGTTTAGACGGATATGCAATCGGCGGAGCTATTAACAATAGCGCAGGAACAATAAATAAAATAAAAGGCAGTTTTTATAACAACTATGTATCAGGAAATTATAATTCGGAAGGAGGTGCCATTGCTATAGATTATGCCGATAATTTCTCTGTAAATTCTATAGAAGCAGATTTTATAGGTAATTATGTAGTCACTCAAAAAAATGGTGGTTTCGGAGGAGCCATTTACGGAAAAGCAAAAGAAATCAAAGGCTTATTTTCCGGTAACTATGTTTCTCAAAACGGAAGTGTAAGTTTGGCGGAAGGCGGTGCATTATATGGAGGTGGGGAATCCATATACTCAACATTTGTTAATAACTACGCCTCAAGCAATAGCGGTTATTCTCACGGAGGGGCTGTCTATGTAAGATATGACACCGGTTTTAAATCTGGAACGGATAGTTTGTTGTTCGCTGATAATTATACTTATGATATTCACAGAGGAAAAATATATAATGCTCTATTTGTAACAGAAGGGAAATCTGTTACTTTTGATACAAGCGGTGGCGGAAATTGGAATATATATGATAATATTGAGGGAGGAAAAGATAATTCCAGTGCAACACCTGATTATACTAACCAATATAATTTATCATTTACAGGTGATGACACGTTAAATACAACAACAGGTACAACTACCCAATATATTAATATAAATAATGCTATTATCAATGCAGGAGAAGTAAAAGTAGAAAATACAACCTTACGTTTCAACTCTTATCAACACGAAGATACAACAGCTAAAAATAGCAATGGTAAAGGTAAGTTTATTTCAGCTTTAGACTCTAAAGGTAACGAAGTAGATGGAAATTCCGTAACTTCATTAGTATTGAATAATGCGGTATTTGATATTTCTAACGGATATTTAGAGACCGTAAAGCTCAAAAAATATTCAGCAACAGATAGTTTTGTTCATTTAGATGTAAATCCTGATACTATGAAATCTGATGTATTAAATATTAATGGTAACGTAGAAGGTGTTACAAAATTAATTGTTCATGCAATGTCTGACAAAGATATAACAGGCCAAGGTAGTATTTTATTTGCAGAATCAGTTAATGATACAACAGGTACAAATAATTCTTTTGTTTTATCTCGTATATATGGTAGCCCGTATATGTATGACATAACATATACAAAAGTAGCAAAAAATTCTAATAAATGGGAATTTGAGATGACAGATGAAGAAAACCCGAATGATGAGGAAGCTCCTGTTGATCCTAACCCTAGTCCAAATATTCCGACCCCGGAAATACCAGATGTTCCGACAACACCGGAAAAGCCTCTTAAGCCATTGGAACCGATAGCACCTGAAATCATCGTATTTGAAAGTTTGCCAAATGCAGGATTAGCACAAACCAACGGAATGATTTATAATGTTATGCGTAAAGTAGGAATAAGTAAATTATATTGTAAAGGTTGTGGTTTCTATGACTATAACTGGAATGGTAAAGCTTTTCATAATGCTTGGGTAGATATAACCTATAACGGCTTAACAATCGAAGCTCCGGTAGAGATTGATGCAAAAGTATGGGGTATCGAGGCCGGTAGCGATTTACAACATGACTTAAATAACAAACTCGGTATATTCGTATCTTATCGTCAAGGTAATTACGAAATGGATGGTAAGGGTGAGAAATATTACTCCACAATCGGAAGTGAAATCGACGTCGACAGCTATTTAGCAGGTTTGTATTATCGTTATGATAAAAATAATTGGTATGCTTTCGCAACCGTTTATGGTGGTATGCAAAATGCCGAAATCAAAACCGATGATGGAGTATCAGCAGATACCGATGGTATTGAATTTGGCGGAAGTGTTGAAGCCGGATATAACTATGCTTTAACACGAACATTGTCGGTAACACCGAGTTTAGGTGTATTCTACTCACAAATCAGTTATGACGATGCAACCGACAGTGTAGGTAAAACCGTAGAATATAACGACTTGAAACAAGTAGAATTGGAAGCCGGGGCAAAATTTGCT
>JAFYRQ010000041.1 GCA_017546885.1 Alphaproteobacteria bacterium | reverse complement strand
CGGAACGCCCCGCACCAGCATTTTTTTTCGAGCATAATTTAACACTTTAGTATTTTTTTTCAAGTTATTTTTGAGCTTTGTTCAAGCTGGACTATATTGACAAAAAAACTTTAGTGAGATATATTGTTAGTATGTTAAATCTATAATTATATATGCTTTATGAAAAAAATTTTTGCAATTCTCGTGTGTGTCTGTGCTTGTGTAACATCTGCTTTTGCGGGTGATTATATCAAGGTAAATGGACTAACTTTGACTGTGAATGACGAAGGTACGGTCATTAAGACGGATATGAACGAGTTCAAAGAAGTTAAGTTCTTGCAGGCTTTTAAAGTCGAAGGAGAGCAAACTTCTGACTGGGCTGATGTGGCAAAGGATGCAGAGGGAAATTACTATGTAGTGGCCGGAGATATGACGCTAAAAGTCGTTGGTCGTACAGTAGAGGTTGTTCCTGCGATAAAGGGGGAAGATCGAGCTAAATTCGATTGGGCACCTGAAGATTTTGCTACTTTCGGCGATCCGCTTGTTAAATACAAGTGGATATGGGCTTATCATAAAAACAGCTCTGGTTCGAAAGACCTTTACATTGTCATCTACGGCAAGTAAAGGACAGTTGTAAAAATTGAAAAGAGAGGGGCAACCGCTCCTCTTTTTTTTGCATAAAATTAAGGAGGTCTTTATACCTCCTTATTTGTTTACCATTTTTCCCAGTGTATTTTTTCGGCAACATACCTGTTATCAGGTTGAATCGGTGTTTCGTCGGGATAGCCCATAACAATAATCGATACCGGACGAATATGTTCGGGAAGATTAAATTTTTCACGCAGTCCGTCAATAACCAACGGCATGGGAGAAGCTCCGCAGAAACATGTTCCTATACCTTTAGAGTGAGCTGCCAACATTAAATTTTGTGATGCCAATGTGCAATCAATGTCGGCATAATCCCATTTTTCGCCATCTTTATCGCGACAAAAAACATTGTTTAAATTACCACATACGATAACAGCGCAAGAGGCATCTTTCGCGAAAGAGGTCCAACGTTGAATAACTCGCAAGCTTGCTAAAGTTTCTTTGTCTTCAATCACCAAAAATTCCCAAGATTGTTTGTTATGTGCGGAAGGGGCATATTGTGCAGCTTTGATAATTTCTTCCAAAACATCGTGAGGAATTTTCTTATCCGCATACTTGCGAATCGAACGACGAGTTATTAAGCCTTCGTATAAATCCATTTTTACCTCTTAAAATTACTTTTTAAAACGTGGTAATGCGTAGTTTTCGATAACGTAATCAATACAACGATTAACCATTTCGTCTGTTTCGGTAACGGTTCTGCTCAAAGCATTGAGTTCTTTTTCGGTAAAAGTGCAGTTGCCCAAGTATCCGTATGCTTCAACCAATTCAGAGATAGAATCGATAATTTCGGCAATGTCTTCCGGAAGGTCAGCATCTTCAAGACCGCCCCAAAAACCTTCCAAAAATCCGTCTTCAACATCGAGAGCTCGTTGTCTGCAAGTCGATACCAAATCATTACCGGTAATAATTTTATGCAAAGGTAACTTAAATTTGCGACTTGTAACTTGTCTGAAAATTTCATCCCAGAACCCCATAAAAAACTTGAAGAACAAATCAGCTTCTTCTTTGGTTTGAAGGCGAGGTTCTTGTCCGTCTGACCACAATGAAGCAATCACATCTGTCGGACGTAAATTCAGGTTAGGAGAGCACATTGCACCAGCAAAGCGCATTCTAATTAATGATAAAGGAGCCGGACATTTGTAGTGTTCTAACAGCTTTGTAAATTTATCATCACCAATATAGTCATTTTGAATTTGCATTTTTCACTTCTTCATGTATAAATTGTTTGTACTACATATTTAATTTAATGGAGATTTTGAAATTGTCTAGAAAAAAAATGGCTCAAGCTGTTTTATTGGTTTTGTTTTTGGGAGCTTGTTCTTTAACACAGCCTTTTGTTGATCGACGAAGGGAGGCCGGAATGACCGGCGCGGGGCTGTATGTCGGTGCCTCAAAGACAGATGCTCCGGTTGTATGTTATAACGGGTGGGTTACGGATTTTGAAGAAGTACAGAAAATGGCAGATGAAGAATGTGTAAAGCATAATACGGGAACGTCTGCATCTTTAGAAAATGAAGACAGATTTTCATGCCGTTTATTTACTCCCACTTATGCAAAGTTTCAATGTGTCAGATAATTGCAGGAAAAGATAATGACTTATGTTTTAGAAGAATTAATAAATAAAAAATTGATTAATGTTTTTGAAGAATTAGGTTTTGATAAAAAGTATGCCGTTGCCAAAAATTCCGATCGTCCGGATTTAAGTGATTTTCAATGTAACGGAGCTCTGGCTTTGGCAAAAACGGAAAAAAAGAATCCTCGTCAAATTGCGGAAGTGATTGCCGAAAAATTAAATACCGATAAAGATTTTGCCAAAATATCTGTTGATGGTCCGGGATTTTTGAATATTACCCTTAATGATGATTTGATTGCCGAAAGTATGGATAAAATGGCAAGCGACGAACGTTTCGGATGTGCTGTCGTTGCTGAGCCGAAAACCGTGGTTTTGGATTATGGTGGTCCGAATGTGGCAAAAGAAATGCACGTCGGACACTTGCGTTCAGGTGTAATTGGCGAATCGTTCAGAAGAATAGAAGAATTTGTGGGAAATAAACCGATTTCCGATGTGCACTTCGGTGATTGGGGGACTCCTATCGGAATGATTTTAGCCGAAGTCATAGAACATGACGGCAATTTGGATAAAATGGAAAATTATAATATTGCAGAAATTACGGCATTTTACAAACAAGCCAATATTCGTTGTAAAGAAGATGAAAAGGCAAAAGAAAAAGCCCGTGTAATTACCGCAAAATTCCAAGATGGTGATGAAGAATATACTACGGCCTGGAGACATATCAGAAAAGTTTCCGTTGATGCCGTTAAAGAAAACTATAAGGAACTCGGTGTGCATTTTGATTTGTGGTTAGGCGAATCCGATGCTCATAAAACTTGTTTCGATATAAAGAAAATTGCCGAAGATAAAGGTTTATTGGAATGCGATGACGGAGCTTATATTATTCGTTTGGAAGAGGGCAATAAACCTAAGCCTCCGGTAATTATTGAGAAATCTGACGGCGGTTTTACATACCATGCGACCGATATTGCGACTATCAAAATGAGAGTTGATGATTTGAAAGCTGACGAGATTATTTATTTCGTGGATAAACGTCAATCATTACACTTTGAACAAGTTTTTGAGGCAGTTGAAAAACTCGGGATTGCTCCAAATGTAACTATGAAACATATCGGCTTCGGAACTGTAAACGGAGCGGACGGAAAACCGTTTAAAACACGTGACGGCGGTGTAATGAATTTGTGTGATATGATTCAAATGTCAAAAGATAAAGTAGCCGAATCTATGCCGAAAGCAGGAGGAGAGAGTGGTCTTTCTCAAGAAGAATTAGATAAGCTCATTTCTCAAGTTGCGGTCGGAGCAATTAAGTTTCAGGATTTGAAAAATAATATTGCATCAGGATATATTTTTGATTTGGAGGATTTTGCTAATTTTGAAGGTAAAACCGGTCCGTATATTCAGTATGCAATCGCTCGTATAAACTCCGTTATGCGTAAAAATGCCGATGTTCAAGCCGGAAAAATCATTATAACCAACAATGAAGAACGCAATCTTGCATTAAAAATTGCTCAGATGAGCAACGTTATTATGCGTTCTGCTTCCGAGAAAGAACCCAGCATTATTTCAGATTATGCATATACATTGGCGCAGTTATTCAGCAGTTTTTATAATGCTTCTCCGGTAAAAGGAGCGGAAACCGTTGAGATTGCATCTTCTCGTGTCGGTTTGGCAAAATTAACCAGAGATGTCTTAACAACGCTGTTGTATCTATTGGGAATTGAAGCTCCGGAGGTTATGCCGAAAGCTTAAAAACAAAAAAAGTCGCAATCGCGACTTTTTTTATGGGGAACATCTGCAAAAAAATACTTTATTAAATGCAATAATATAATAGTATAAAAGCAGTTTTTTAGGAGGATATATGGCAAATAACCCGAAAAAAGATATTATTATTGAGATGGATGATGTCGGTATCAGATATGGTCGAGGTCCCGAAATTCTCAGTAATGTTAATCTTTCGCTGGAGCGAGGTTCGTTTCATTTTTTAACCGGACGAAGCGGTGCCGGAAAAACGTCTTTGTTGAGTATGATGTATTTGGCACAAAAGCCGAGCCGAGGACGAGTTAGCGTGTTTGGTAATAATGTTAATTTTACCAATCGCAATTCTTTGGCTATGTTCAGACGTCGAATCGGAGTTGTGTTTCAAGATTTCCGATTGTTGGAACATACTTCGGCTTTTGATAACGTTGCTTTGCCGTTGCGAGTATGCGGTATGGGCGAAAAAGAGATAAAAAAACGTGTTAATGAGTTGTTGCGTTGGGTGGAAATAGATCGAAGCACGTCTGCGCTTACATCTACTTTATCCGGTGGTGAAAAACAACGTGTGGCGATAGCTAGAGCGGTGATTAATCGTCCTGATATTTTGCTTGCTGACGAACCTACTGGTAACGTGGATAATGATATTGCACCAAAATTGATGAAGCTGTTTGTTGAGCTTAATCGTTTAGGTACGACTGTGGTTATCGCAACT
>JAFYRQ010000040.1 GCA_017546885.1 Alphaproteobacteria bacterium | reverse complement strand
TGCAAATCGCTATAACAACCGAATATGGCACTTGTATCTTTGCAAATGCTTTCAATATCGGAGTATAGAACTTCTTTTGATACCATCAGCCAAACCCTATCGTTAACATGTCGGTATTGTAGCTTGTTACTGTGTTTTTGTCAATAAATATGACAAAAAATATCTTATAAATTAAATATTTTTATTACCTTTTCAAGTACACCTTGAGTTTTTGATATGGCAACACCATAATTGGTTATCGGAACATTTCTGCGAACACATTCTCGCATTCTGCGGCCCATTTCAACTTGGTTTAGCATACAGGCTCCGCAGTGAATAACAAGGGCATAATCTTCTAAATTGTCAGGAAAATCACCGCCTTGAGAAAATTCAAAGATTAAATCTTTTCCGGTATATTTTTTTAGCCAATTAGGAATTTTTACTTTGCCGATGTCATCGGATTGAATATGGTGAGAACAAGCCTCGGCAATCAGTATTTTATCTCCGTCTTTCAGATTATCGATAGCTTTTGCGCCGTTTACAAAAGTTGCTAAATCTCCTTTGTTTCGTGCAAATAAAATTGAAAAAGTAGTTAATTTTATGTCTTCGGGCACAAGCGGGGCTACTTTCATGATAACTTGTGAATCGGAAATGATTAAGGCCGGTTTTTCTTTAAGATTATCAAGAGTTTGAGGTAAATCATTTTCTTTTGCGGCAACGGCAATAGCACCCGTATCAAGAATTTCTCGTAAAACTTGAACTTGCGGTAAAATCAAACGTCCTTTAGGAGCAGATAAGTCAATAGGAACGACCATAACAACTGTATCGCCTTTATTAAACAAATCTCCGGCGAGCAGGGTATCGGTTTTCATTTCTTCAGGAGCAATGTCGATAATAGCTTGTTTTAATTTATCTATGTTGAAATTGTCAGACGCGGAAACTTCTACATAACGGATATTGTTTTGGTTACAAAAATCAATGTCATTGTGATTTACATTACTTATATCGGTTTTATTAAAAGCGATAATAAACGGTACTTTCATATCGTTAAAACGAGAAATCATGTTTTTTTCAACATCTCCGATACCATCATTATCGCATACCAAAACAGCAATATCAGTACTATATAAAACTTTCAAAGTTGCCTTAATTCGTAAAGCACCCAATTCGCCTTCATCGTCTATACCGGCGGTATCATATAATGTTACTGCGCCCAACGGTAACAATTCATAGGGTTTGGCTACCGCATCGGTTGTTGTTCCTTTAGTTTCGGAAACAATGGCAACATTTTGTTCGCAAATAGCGTTTATTAAAGATGATTTTCCTGCGTTTCTTCTGCCTATCATACTGATTATACAACGTAAGGCTCTCGGTGTTGCATTTGCATTATCGCTCATTTTTATACCTCAAAAAAATATATTTTTCACAAAGTAAAGTTAAATTTATTTGATTGTAATGTCAATTATTTTGGCAGAAATTATTTTTAACAATTTTTGTTCTTGATAAATGTTAAAATCTTTTGGTTTTTTATAAAAATATGATATAGCTAGTGGTGAAGCATAAGGTGATAGAAATGGATATTCGCACGAATAAGATAAAAGTTGAGGTAAAAGCCGTATTGGGAGAAGCAAAAATAAATCTTAGTGATTTTGTGAACCTTCGCAAAGGAAATGTAATAAAACTGAACAGAGGATGCGAAAATACGGTTAGCCTAAATGTCGGAGACGTTACGATTGCAACCGGCGAAATTTGTGAGAATAACCAAAAATTAGAAGTGGAAATAAAAGAAAAGTTATAGAGAGAAAAATGCGTAAAAAGATAAAGAATTATATTAAAAAACTTACCAAATCACCTGCGTTTACTTCCTTTTTAGGTAAAGTTATGTATTATTACGGGTTGCTGGTGTTTAAGACAACTCGTTGGCAAATTTCCGGAGTAGAGCAAGTTTATTCGGTTTGGGAAAAGGAAAAATCTCTCATTTTGACAATTTGGCATGGTCGTGTTTTGATGATTCCGTATTTTTGGAACAGAAAACGTCCGCTTAATGCCCTTGTTTCACCGCATAACGACGGGCGAATTGCGGCCAGTTTCTTAAGAAAAGTCGGTTTTGGTATCATAGACGGTTCAAGCAATAATGATGCCTATGCGGCAGCCAGAAATTTACTTCATTCAACTAAAAAAAATGAGGCTATTGCAATTATTCCTGACGGTCCTCGCGGTCCTCGTATGAAAATGAATGAAAGTCCGATTTATTTTGCCAAAAAGTCAGGAAAGCCGGTGTTTGGCGCGACTTATTCAATAGAACATTCTTTTATTGCCAAAAGCTGGGATGCAATGCTTATTCCGTTGCCTTTCTGTCGTGGTTCATTACATGTTACAAAACCATATTATATTCCTGCCGATGCAACAAAAGAAGAGCTTGAAAAATATCGTCAGGAAATTGAAAACGAATTAAATATGTTAACCCTAAATGCCGATAAAGTTTTCGGACTTCCGAAAATTGAACCCGGTGTAGCTGCAAAACCAAAACGTAAACGTGAGGAAAAAGAATAATGTTTATCAGAATATACAATACATTAATTAGAGTTTTATATCCTTTAGTTATCAGCAGATATATCAAAAAACGCAAAGCTAAAGGAAAGGAAGATGTAAAACGTTTTAATGAACGTATCGGTCGTCCGGAAAAAGAACGTCCTGAAGGGAAGTTGTTTTGGTTTCATGGTGCATCTGTCGGCGAATCTCTTTCTATGTTGCCGCTTATCAATCGTATGTTGGAAGCATATCCCGATGCTCATGTTATGGTTACAACCGGAACAACCACATCGGCAGAATTGATGGGTAAACGTTTACCGGAAAGAGCATTCCATCAATATATTCCTATTGACAATCCCGTATTTACAACACGTTTTGTAAAACATTGGCAACCGGACGCAGTATTATGGTTTGAGTCTGATTTATGGCCGGCTATGTTGTCATCAATAAAGCGCAAAAATATTCCGCTCATCTTGGTAAACGGTCGTATTTCCAACAAATCTTTCAAACGTTGGCAACAATTTGATTATGTATGCAAAGAATTGTTATCTTGCTTTACATACTGTTTAGGTCAATCAGATGAAGATGCTTATCGTTTGCGCGTCCTTGGTGCAAAAGAGGCAATTTGTTTGGGTAATGTGAAATATGCAGGACTTCCGTTGCCGGTTGATGAAGAGAAAAAGGCGACAATCGAAAAACAAATTAACGGTCGTACAATTTGGTTGGCAAGTTCTACCCACGAAGATGAAGAAATCAAAATTGCAAAATTCCACAATGAACTTAAAAAAGAGTTTCCGGATTTGTTGCTGTTGGTTGCTCCGAGACATCCTCATCGCGGACCTGATTTGCAAGAACGTATGCAAAAAGATTTGGGCTTAAAAGTGTCTTTGCGTTCAAAAGAAGAACCGATTACACCGGAAACAGACGTATATATTGCCGATACTATCGGAGAGTTAGGTATTTGGTACGGAATTTGCCCATTGGTATTTATCGGCGGTTCACTCATTCCGCATGGCGGTCAAAACTTTATGGAACCTTCTCGTTGCAGAGATGCTGTTGTTGTCGGTCCGCATATGCATAACTTTACCGATGCAATGAATAGAGCTAAGAGGGCTGATGCAGTTATTCAGGTTAATGATGTTTTAGACTTGGTTGACAATGTTAAACAGTTGTTAGGCAATAAAGAGCTTTTGGAAGCAAAACGCAGTTTGGCTTATAACTGGGCTACTTCAGAAGCTAAAGTTCTTGACGGTATTATGGAAAAAGTAAGGAGCTATTTGCCGGAATGAGAACCCCTCGCTACTGGAAAAATAAAAATTTAATCTCTTTTCTGTTGCTTCCGTTAGGGAGTGTATATGCCGGATTGACTGCATTACGGATTAAAATTAAAAAGCCGCAAAAGGTGGAAAAACCGGTTATATGTATAGGCAATTTGACGGCCGGAGGAACCGGAAAGACTCCGACGGCCGTTACAATAGCTCAAATTGTAAAAGAATTGGGTTATAATCCTATGTTTGTTTCTCGCGGTTATGGCGGAAAGCTTTGCGGTGTTATGGTCGATAAAGATAAACATACTCCGCAAGATGTCGGCGATGAACCTTTATTGTTGGCAAGAGAAGCCGATGTTTCGATAAATTCCAATCGAGTAAAAGCCGCACAAAAAGCTATTGAAAATGGTGCTGATGTTCTCATTATGGACGACGGATTTCAAAATCCGGGGCTTAACAAAGATATTTCTTTTTTGGTTTTTGACGGAGGAGTGGGAGTAGGTAATGCTTTTCCTGTTCCTGCAGGTCCTTTACGTGAGAATTTTGAAAATGGACTTAAAAGAGCTAATGCGGCAATAATTATCGGTGAAGATAAAACCGATTTGAAAGAAAAACTCGGCGATATGCCTGTTTTTTACGGAAAAATGAAGCCGAGCGTTTTGCCGGAAAATTGCGGTAAGTTTATTGCTTTTGCGGGAATAGGTCGTCCTGAAAAGTTTTATAACTCGTTACAAGAGTTAGGTGCTAATGTCAGCAAAACTTTTGATTTTCCCGACCATCATTTTTATTCGGAAAAAGAATTAAAAGAATTGATTGATATGGCTTGGAAGGAAGATGCCGATTTAATTACGACAGCAAAAGATTTTGTAAAAATACCACAGGAATTGCAACATCATTTCAAAGTGTTAGAGATAGAAATAGAGTGGCAAAACCGAGAAGATTTACGAGATTTTATCAAGAAAGGGCTAAAAAACTAGCCCTTTATTTTTTTGTATTTTTGTGATATGATTATTTCATATTTGAAAGAGAGGAGTAAAGTCCATGGCTGATAAGAAAAAAGCAAAAGAAAAAATCGAAGAAGTGCGAAAAATTGTTAAACATAATCGTAAAGTGCAAAGAGAAGAAGAAATAGAACACCATAACGGCAAACCTTTTACATCGCATAATACTCCTACACCGAAAAATAAGT